>NZ_JABWQW010000069.1:0-907 GCF_014268645.1 Pseudomonas sp. SWRI154 | reverse complement strand
GACGGCAAACCCGTCACCGCACAGAACGGTCCGGTCACCGTGACTTTGGACAGTGGCAAAACCATCACCATTGCTGCGGGCGCAAGCTCGGGCGTGCTGGATGTGGCTGTCGGCAACGACGTGTACCAAGGCCCAACGACAGTTACTGAGTCGATTGCCTCGGCATCGGGCGGCAACCTCGAAGCCATCGCTCCAAACACCGCTCCAGTCAGCACCGTGGTCAATGATGTCAACGACACCACGACCGTGACATTAACCGCCAATCCGACCGTGAACGAAAACGGCACCATTACCTACACCGCGACCCTGACTGGCGCCGATGGCAAACCCGTCACCGCGCAGAACGGTCCTGTAACGGTCACCCTCGACAGCGGCAAAACCATCACAATCGCTGCCGGCGCAAGCTCTGGCGTATTGGATGTGGCCGTTGGCAACGACGTTTACCAAGGTCCAACCACCGTCACTGAAAGCATCAGTACCGCCACTGGCGGCAACCTCGAAGCCATCGCACCGAACACCACTCCGGTTAGCACCAACGTCAACGACGTCAACGACACCACCACGGTGACGCTGACCGCCACACCGACCGTGAACGAAAACGGCACGATCACTTACACCGCTACGCTGACCGGTGCTGACGGCAAACCCGTCACCGCGCAAAACGGTCCAGTGACCGTGACTTTAGAAAGCGGCAAGACCATCACCATCGCTGCCGGCGCAAGTTCCGGCGTATTGGACGTGGCTGTTGGCAACGATGTGTACCAAGGTCCAACCACCGTGACCGAGTCGATTGCCTCGGCATCGGGCGGTAATTTGGAAGCCATTGCGCCAAACACCGCTCCGGTTAGCACCATCGTCAGCGACGTCAACGACACCACCACCGTGACGCTGACCGCCACACCGACCG
>NZ_JABWQW010000068.1:0-948 GCF_014268645.1 Pseudomonas sp. SWRI154 | reverse complement strand
GAGGGTGGTGGTCCAAGTGGTGCTTCCGGTGGGAATGCTGACAGGCGTACCGATATTGGTGGTGCCGTCCATCAACTGGATCTGCTGCCCACTGCTGCCGGTACCGGTGACGGTGACGCTGGTTTCGACGGTGAACTTGTCGACGACGGAGCCCTTGGAGTCGCGGATATCGGTGAGGGTCGGGGCGACGACGGCGGTGACGTTGAAGGCCTTGGCCGCCGACTCCTGGCCGGTGCCATAGAGCGCCTTGGCCTTGAGGCTGTAGGCCTTGGCGGTCAGGCCCGTGAGGGTGGTGGTCCAAGTGGTGCTTCCGGTGGGAATGCTGACAGGCGTACCGATATTGGTGGTGCCGTCCATCAACTGGATCTGCTGCCCATTGCTCCCGGTACCGGTGACGGTGACGCTGGTCTCGACCGTGCTGCCGCCGACCACCGTGCCCTTGGAATCAATGATATCGGTGAGGGTCGGTGTAAGCCACTCCACCGCCTTGACGGTATAAGTACGCAGCGGAAAGATCTGCGCATTGGCCTCAACAATCGTCTGGCTGAAATCCACCTTGAATTCCATCGTTAATACACTTCCGTCCTGCAACTCCTTCAGGTAGGCGTAAGGCGCTGCTACGTTGTACTCCCCTCGGTTGATCCACGTTGGATTGACCCTTGGGCCTTTTGGCGGTGGTGCCCAGATACTCCAGTTGTACCCGGTAGTCCCGTCGGCCTTCGTTCCTTTCAGCCGCAGCCAGACATCTTGGTCCGGTGCAATAAGCGGCCAGGTGCCGAGCCAGCAGGTGGCATCGGCGCTGATGGTACTCAGGTCCAGCTCGGGTCCTTCGCCATTGTTGGCCGCTTGCAGGATCTTCGGCTTGGCGTCCAGCAGATCGTCTTGGGCGAGGGCTTGCACAGCCAGGGTAAGTGGCTCTGACGGCGGCGACTCCTTGCCGCCGCGGGT
>NZ_JABWQW010000067.1:0-953 GCF_014268645.1 Pseudomonas sp. SWRI154 | reverse complement strand
TTCACTTTCACGGCCCCATTCCTTGCCATCGTCGACCGTGGCGGTGTGCACGTTGTCGCCGCTGATGTAGCGGTTCATCAGGGTCAGGCCCGGCACGCCAACAGCGGCGAAGTTGAAGTCGTGGCGCACTTGCCAGGATTTTTCCTTGGCATTGTCGTAGCTGGAGTTGTAGCTGTCGTTCGCCAGGGTGCCGCCGCTGGTGCCGTTGACGCGCATCCAGCCATCGTCGCCGCCGACTTTCTGCAGGCCGACGTATAAGGTGTTGCCGCCGTATTTGGCCGAGAGCATCGCGAACGCGGTTTTGTTGTCCAGGTCGCCGGCCAACGCGCTGCCGTCTTCCTTGCCGGTGAAGTAGCCGAGGTTGGCGCCCAGGGTCCAGTCGCCCATCGGTTGGCTGTGGGTCAGGTTGAAATATTGCTGCTGGTAGATGTCGGACAGTTCCGCGTACCAGACGCCGACCTGGGTGCGTTTCTCGTTGAAGGCGTATTCGCCGCCGCCGAAGTTGAAGCGGTCGGAGGTGAACGCGCCGCGACCGTTCATCGACATGTCTTCCATGCTCGCGTCGTTGCGCGGGCTGTTGGCGCGGAATTGGCCGCCGTACAGGCTCAGGCCATTGATTTCGGTGGAAGTCACCTGGCCGCCGCGGAAGGTCTGGGGCAGGGAACGACCGTCGTCGGAACGCAGGATCGGCAGCACCGGCATCCATTCACCGACTTTCAACTCGGTTTTCGAGACCTTGGCCTTGAGCGCGACGCCCAAGCGACCGAAGTCATCGGCCGGGCGACCGTCGTCGTGCACCGGCAGCAGCTGTGTGCCGGCCGTGCCGCGACCGCCGTCGAGCTTGATCGAGTACAGGCCGAGCACGTCCACGCCGAAACCGACCGTGCCTTGGGTGAAACCGGACTTGGCGTCGAGGATGAAGCTTTGGGTCCACTCTTCGGCTTTGCCCTGGG
>NZ_JABWQW010000066.1:0-1019 GCF_014268645.1 Pseudomonas sp. SWRI154 | reverse complement strand
TCCTGAGCAAGCACCGCCGCTTCACGCACCGCCGGTTGTTGCAGCAGCCGCGCTTCGATTTCACCCAGCTCGATGCGGAAACCACGGATCTTCACTTGATGGTCGATCCGGCCCTGATACTCGAGCACGCCATCGGCGCGATAACGGCACAGATCACCGGTGCGGTACAGGCGTTCACCGGTCGTGGAGAACGGGTTGGGTACGTACTTTTCCGCAGTCATCGCCGCGCGCCCGAGGTAACCCCGAGTGATGCCCGCGCCGCTCAGGTACAGCTCCGCCGAGACGCCTTGGGGCACCGGTTGCAGGTTCGCATCCAGCAGGTAGCTGGCGGTGTGCTTGAGCGGGCGACCGATGTTCGCCGTGCCGCCGGCAGTGCGACGGCTCCAGGTCGAATAGGTGGTGTCTTCGGAAGGACCATAAAGGTCGTAGACGTGCTCGATGGTTGGCTGTTGGTACAGCGTTTCCACCAGGCCTTGCTTCAGCGGTTCGCCGGCCAGGTTGATGATGCGCACGCTTGACGGGATCCCGCCGCTGCGCTGCAACGCTGCGATGGCCGAGGGCACGCTGTTGATCAGCTGGACTTGATCGCGGGCCGGCAGCTGCGGCAGTTCCAGGGCGTTGCGGGCGATGATCAGCGAGCCGCCGTTGGCGAGCGTGACGAACAGCTCCCACACCGACAGGTCGAAGCACACCGAGGTTGAAGCGAGTACGCCTTGGATGTCGTCGCGGCTGTAGACCGATTTCGACCAGTCGATCAGCGCCAACACGTTGCGATGGGCGATGGCCACGCCTTTGGGTTTGCCGGTGGAGCCGGAGGTGTAGATGACGTAGGCGAGGTTGTCTGGGGTGACGGCTGTGACCGGTGCTTTCAACGGATAGGAGGACAACTCAATCCGGTCCAGCAGCAACACTTCGGTTCCAACCGGAACCGTCAGCGTTTGCGCCACTGCCTGCTCGGTCAACAGCACCCGCGCACGGCTGTCGTCGAGCATGTACGCCACGCGTTCGGCCGGGTAATC
>NZ_JABWQW010000065.1:0-1059 GCF_014268645.1 Pseudomonas sp. SWRI154 | reverse complement strand
TCGGCTTGGCGTCCAGCAGATCGTCTTGGGCGAGGGCTTGCACAGCCAGGGTAAGTGGCTCTGACGGCGGCGACTCCTTGCCGCCGCGGGTCACGGTGTAAGTCACCGTCACCGAACGGTCCAAGTTGTAGGCGATCACGCGAACCGGAAGATCAATTTCTCGGTTGGCAGGCAGATCGCTTATCGGCGTGGTGTCGGAGCCTGCCCCGGCTGTACCGGCCCAGGTCACACTGACCTTATCGCCCGGCTGGACACCGTAATCCGGAATCTCCACGGTCAGGGCATCCTTGGCCGCCACTGGATTTAATTGCTGGTTGGGCGCAGTACCGGCGGCCTGTTTGACGCTTGGCGCAGTCAAATCCATGGCCGCACCAATTCTTATCGGTAAGATTTCCGACGCACTGGTCCCGCCTCCAACCCGCTTGACCCAATACATCGCCCGCACCGTGCCATCGCGGTTGCCCTCGATCAACGCGGTGCTGATGGCGAATGGGACGTCTTGGGTCTCGGTAGATTCAGTGACCGGAATCGAGTCCAGGTACCGGCCGGTGTTCGAGCCCCACCACAAGATATGCACCCGGTCGCCGGCCTTTTGTCCACTGTATTGGCGCACGATCAAGCGCGTTCCGGTCGGTTTGTCCGCCGGGTCCAGTACCCCGTCGCTCTCGCCCTCGACCACCGGCAGCGGCAGTTCGGCCTGGGGAGTGCCGATGTTCAGCAGGTCGGCGTGCAGCGATTCATCTTCGATGACTTCCCGGCTCACCGCATCGCGCAACAGCTTGTAGTACAGATCGAGGGTACCGTCATTAATAGCGGTGAGGTGCTCGCCGGCCACGACGATTTCGATCGGCACCAGCCCCTCCGCTTCGTTCGTGGTGATCGAGTGCGATGGGAGAACGGGTTGATAGGGCGTGCCGTTCGCCTGGGTGCCGTTCCAGACCAACACAATCACATTGCCTGCTTCCATTGCCGGATCCAGCGCAATCTCGATCGTTGTGCTCGGCAGTTGCGGGTCGAGCGTGCCGGCGATCTCGTCCAGCGGGATCGGCGCCGCCAGGG
>NZ_JABWQW010000064.1:0-1453 GCF_014268645.1 Pseudomonas sp. SWRI154 | reverse complement strand
GAAGTGCGCCCCAGAAGTTGGACACCCTATCCAACCTCCGGGGTGTTTTCATGAGTAAGTACACATCGCAATTCAAGCTGTCCGCTATCACTGCTTTCCTTGAGCGAGGCAGAGGTTTTCGCTTCGTAGCCGCTCAGTTCCAGATGGACCCCACCTTGCTTCGCCGCTGGGTAGAAGCCTACCGGTTGCATGGTGATGCCAGCCTGCAGGTACGCAGCAGAGTCTACAGCCCTGAGTTCAAACTTGGCGTTCTGCAACGCATGTGGCAAGACAAGTTGTCTTTACGTCGCGTGGCAGCACTTTTCAATCTTGGCAACTCAAGCCAGGTGGGCAGGTGGCAGCAGCAGTATTACAGTGGCGGCTTCGAAGCCCTGGTTGCAGGGAAAGGATTGAATACCGCCATGCCGCTGCCACCTGACAAGATTCCTGACCCGACATCGCCAAGCGATGATGACCTCTCGCATGCGCAGTTGCTGATCAAGCTTCGCAAGCTTCAGGTGGAGAACGCCTGGCTAAAAAAGCTCAAGGAGTACCGGGAGGAGAAGAAAAGGCAGGAGTTGGCAGCCGGCAAAAAACCACGTTAGTCACTGAGTTGCGAGAGCATTTCATGCTCGATGAACTACTCCTGGCCGCAGACTTGCCGCGCAGCACTTACTATTATCAAGCCAAGGTCATGGCGGGCGGGAATCGGTTAGCGCCCCTGAAAGCCGCTATCCAGAGCATCCAGGACGCCCATAAGGGGCGTTATGGCTATCGTCGAATGACCGCTGCGTTACGTAACGAGGGCCTGATAGTTAATAGCAAAACGGTGCGACGGCTGATGGACGAATTGGGTCTCAAATGCACAGTGCGCCCGAAAAAATATCGCTCGTATCGCGGACTGATGGGTGAAGCCTCGCCCAATACGCTGGCTCGCGATTTCGAGGCCGAGCAGCCGAATCAGAAATGGGTCACGGACGTCACTGAGTTCAAAGTGGCCGGTGAAAAGCTGTACTTGTCCCCGGTACTGGATCTCTACAACGGTGAAATCGTCGCTTATCAGACCGCCACCCGACCTCGCTATTGCTTGGTGGGCGACATGCTGGAGAAGGCTCTTGAGCAGCTACCTGAGGCGGCCAAGCCCATGTTGCACTCGGATCAAGGCTGGCACTACCGCTACCCGGATTACCGAGAACGCCTCGAAAAAGCGGGCCTGGACCAAAGCATGTCACGCAAGGGAAACTGCCTGGACAACGCTACGATGGAGAGTTTTTTTGGCACATTGAAATCGGAGTATTTTTACCGCGAGCGCTTCGACAACGTGGCCCAATTGCAAGCTGGATTGGATGAATACATCCACTACTACAACCATGATCGAATCAAGATGAAACTGGGCGGGCTAAGCCCTGTAGCGTACCGAGCTCAGTCCGCGATAGCCTAGCCAGCCAGTGTCCAGCTTTTGGGGCGCACTTCA
>NZ_JABWQW010000063.1:0-1598 GCF_014268645.1 Pseudomonas sp. SWRI154 | reverse complement strand
CAGACTGTGTGAAAACCTAGCAATCTGTTGGTCGGTTGAAGAAAATGCCCGTATCGCAAGATACGGGCATTTTTCTTATGCGCTATATCCAAGGTGAAAACCGCTCCCAGAGCGCGCTTTTTCCACTCTCGCTGGACGAGCTCATTCCTGACGACCATCTGGTACGGGTGATCGAAGCCTACATTGCTCTTCTGGACTTCGAGCAGTTGGGCTTTGATAAAGCCAGACCCAAGGCCACTGGGCGTCCTTCGTACGATCCCGCCGACCTGCTCAAACTCTATCTGTACGGCTATTTTCAGCGCATTCGTTCGTCGCGGCGACTGGAGGCGGAGTGTCGGCGCAATGTGGAGGTCATGTGGTTGTTGGGCCGACTGGCACCTGACTTCAAAACCATTGCTGATTTTCGGCGCGACAACAGTGCCGCGTTCACCGCAACCTGTCGTGCCTTCGTTCGATTCTGCCGCCAGGCTGGTCTGATTGCCGGAGAGTTGGTGGCCATCGACGGCAGCAAGTTTCAGGCGGTCGCTTCCAGCCGCAAACACCTGACACCGAAAAAACTCCAGCACCGGGAAGCGGCGCTCGACAAGAAGATTGCGCGTTACCTGGCCCAACTCGATGAAGCGGATCGCGACGAAGAAGGAGAGTCGATCGACCGCTCAGCGGTACAGGCAGCGCTGGCCGAGTTGCAGGTAAAAAAGGCCAATAACCAGACCTGCCAAGTGCTGATGCAAGCTCAAGGTCTGGCTCAACACGTTGTTGGCGAGTCCGATGCGCAAAAAATGCGAACGGCCTCCGTCCCGCTGGTGGCTTACAACGTTCAAAGTGTTGTGGACGCGAAGCACTGCCTGATTTTGCACCACGAAGTCACTCAGGAAGGCACCGATAACCGCCAACTCGAGCCGATGGCCAAGGCCGCTAAAGACGAGCTGCAGCAATCAAAACTCTGCGTCACAGCGGATGCAGGTTACTCCAATGGCGCCCAGTTCCAGGCGTGCGAGGACGCGGCGATCACCGCTTTTGTTCCACCGAACAGGGCCAACAACCCTACCAGTGGTGAGGAGCAGTACTTTGACCGGACAGACTTCAGCTACGACAAAGATACCGATCAATATCAGTGCCCCGCTGGCAAACCACTGGCACTTAAACAGCTGAACAAAGGTGATCGAATCTACCAGGCGGCCATCAGCGACTGCGGGAAATGCCCGCTGAAAAGCCGCTGCACCAAGGCTCAGCGTCGCTATCTGATGCGCCATGCCCATGAAGCGGCGTTTGAACGAATGGAACAGCGGATGAAGGCCCATCCCGAGATGATGGTCAATCGCCGATCCATCGTTGAACATCCCTTCGGCAACCTAAAGCACTGGATCTTCGGCAATGGCCGGTTTTTGCTGCGACAGTTGAAGGGGACTCGCGCAGAAATGGCGCTAGCGGTACAGGCCTACAACTTGAAAAGGGCTATCCAAGTGCTGGGAGCACAAAAGCTGATAGCGCTGATGGGCTGAGAGACCCTTTATTTTTTACATTCCAGAAAAGCAAATGCCCCGACAAGTCGGGGCATTTGCTTTACGCCGCCGCAAACTGCGTTTTCACACAGTCTG
>NZ_JABWQW010000062.1:0-1804 GCF_014268645.1 Pseudomonas sp. SWRI154 | reverse complement strand
ACCGGGAAAGCGGCCTGCATTACAACCGGCACCGGTACTACAATCCGGAGACGGGGCGGTACCTGACGGCGGATCCGAGCAAGCTCAAGGGAGGGCTTAACGGGTATCGGTACACCCTGAATCCGACGGGGTGGGTGGATCCGTTGGGGTTGGAAACTTGCCCGGGCGATGGGTGTAAAAAGCCCGTCGTTGGAGAGCAGGATCCGGCGGCTAAGGTTGGGGTGGATGAGGGCGAGCCAGCGCTGCCGATGACGGCGGAGCAGCGGCGGGCGCGGATTGATGAGTTGGGGGAGGCGAATGCCAAGCGACGGGTTGTTGCTATGGAAGAACGATACGGTATGCACACCGTCGAGAAGCACAGTTCAGAAATATCAGACGCTGCGCTCAAACAGCGGGCCATTAATGGGGCGAATCCGCATACCGGTGAAATCCCCAGAGGAGCTAATGGTAGCTTAAGTTCTCAGTTCAGCAACTGGCGAATTCATTTAAATGCGCTAAATAAAGCTATGACAAGAGAAAGGCTTGGTCTGGACCAGTTTACGGGTGTGGATCATAGAAACGATAGGATTGTTAGGCAGGAGTTACCTGGGGTGGGACGTGGTTATAAACCAAATAGAAGAGATTCGCAAAAACCAACACTCAACGAAAATTTAAACTGGTTCGAAGTAAAATTTAATTCAGATGGCGTGCCATATACCGGATTTCCTTCGGAGAGGAAGTGATGCTAAAACATCCTTATGTAAATAAAGAGTTTGTTCCTGATCTCATGTGGTTTGTTGGACAGTTTGATGTGTATGATCGCGAAGAGACTCGCGGGGCGATGCTGGAAGTTTACAATCCGGATAACGAGCACGATAGATTAGAGCTTATTCGTAAATATGGCCTGGATCTGAAGTGTTTGTCTTATAGGCATAAATATGTGCTGCTGTCATTTCTGGAGGAAAAACTCAATGATCCAGATTTTGATTTTCAAAGTGTGTTCTATATAGAGGAGGATTGCGCTGGCAGTTGGCCTCGTGGAGAATGGTATAATTTGAAAAATCCCAGAGAGTTCTTTAGGAATGTCTATGTAATAGCAAAAGAAAAATGGAAGGAGGATGTCGAAAAGGCTGCCCTTGAAGACCCGTTCGATTGGTGAATGTGTTGGAAGGTAGATAGTGGGGATTGGGTTTTCAGAAAGTATAGAACTGTATAGTCACTCCCTTTGAAGGGATAGTGAGTTGGAGATTTAATTGTGTTGAATGCTCCGTTCGCTGAGCTGCAATACGAACCCACCGTTGATATGTTTTTGGCGGGACTTGACACTGAGTATCAGGGGCGAGAATTTAAAGATGAAATATTGAAGCTTGACCCAAATAGCAAGGTGGGTCGGGCGGAAATAATAAAAAAATACATTATTAAGAGGCAGGAGCATTTGTCATATAGGCATAAATTTTTGCTTTTCAAAAAGCTGGAGTGCGCGCTATTAAATGAGGATTACGATTTTTCTACCGCATTTGAATATGACTACGAGGCGAATGAACCATCATCTTCGCCTTGGTCAGCCTCTGAGATCGATACGCCTCGTAGCTTCTTTGAGGATATTTTCAGTATTGCGAAGGATGTTTGGAGCGTTGATGTTTCGAAGGCCACTATGGAAGATTCTTCCGCATGGTGATATCGACAGGACCTTCTGATCCATCTATAAGCAGGAAAGGGACAGATTTAGTTTTTAGTCGGGTCGACCGGCCAGTTACCTGGGCCGGCCTCCCACAGATCCGGACGTGCGCAATTCACGCATCCGGCTCCTCAGTAACAGGGTTTG
>NZ_JABWQW010000060.1:0-1862 GCF_014268645.1 Pseudomonas sp. SWRI154 | reverse complement strand
GTTCAAACCCGCTGAGTTTCTTACGCCATTTCGTGACGGCTTGCGCCGTCAGTCCCAGGCGACCAAGCTTTGCCTGGCGCACATAAATCTGTCCCCTAATTCTCTTGTTACCAGGTTGAATGAGTCGTTCAGCTTTCCCCTTTGTTGTTTTCCCATTTAGAAGCAGACTCAATGAAGGCGCGAATTGTTTCTGCAATGCATTCGTATAGCAAATCGGTTTTTTTTGATAAGGTTTCTGTAAGGGAATTCCTATCGCCGTTCAAGTTTAAGTTTTCCCCACCGCCTACAAGCACTATGCCTACGGCGCTGATGTTCACGCATCCCGCTGGCACAAATTCGTAGTGCGCAATTCTATCTCGGACGGAGGTCACTCCCCCCTCTGAAAGTACAAACTCAAAATGCTCCACGTACTTTTTATGGATGTCGGAAATGGATAAGGCAACTTCTTGGGGCTTCCTGCGCGCAAGGAATGCAGGAAAGGTTCTAAATGAGCTGTACTTATTTTTAAAGAAGGCCGCCATCGCACCCGCGAACTGATCCAAGCATCGCCGATATGCCAGTACATATGCCTGGTACTCAAAATCCAGTATTGATGTATCTCCTAATCCCCAGGTGCTAGCCCCTAAACTTTCGCTGAGGTTGTATCTCCCGATGATTTTCATCAAGCTTGCTTCTACATTTGCTAGGCGGTCTTGATGATATAGAACGCATGAAAAAGACCGCTGAACATTGCCGAGCACTCCATTTACCAATAGGTGATACCAGTGCTCTCTTTTAGGGTCGGATCTTAGCTCTGAAATAAAGTTTGGTTGCGGGTCAGTAATGTATCTATGAAACTCTAAAAAGCCAGCTTTGTGTTTCTCTTGTAATTCATAGCCGGCGATGGTTTTTATAGCGCTCATACAGGATTGAAACTGCGGATCAAAGTAGCGAGCTAAAGATTCCGCTAAAAAATTTTGCATTCCGTCGTCCATAGTCGTTTTGGTCCTCAAATCCTGTAAGCTAAGACTAATTGGTAGAGTTATGTCAATCAATGCTCCGCTTGGTACCTGAGAAGCTTATCTAAATTGCTCTGAACGGCACCAAGGTATGTATGGTGGCTTCTGGCCGTTTGCAGCCTATCGCTAGGAAGGGCGGTGGTGGGATATGCGGGAAAAGAAAATTGAGAATATTTACAGCTCATCCGTTCGCTATCCACGGATATAAGAATCAAAACCCGACGCAAAACGTCGGGTTTTTCATTGGGTAAAAAACCTACTGCCGCGGCTCCACATTATCCAACACCCGATTCGCCAGCAGCGAACTCAGCTCAATCAACTGCTGAATCCCCTGCGCCACATGACGTCTCGATCCCTCCAGATCAAACGCCAGGTCACTCACCATGGCATCAGCCGAAGCCAGCGTCTCACTGAGGTTGGCGAGCAGGCATTCGTTATCGAGGCCTTTCACGACGGCGTACAGCTGCCCCGGTTTGGGGTCGTCTTTGGATTTATCCGGTTTCGGCCGCAAGTAGTGATCGAGCACGCGTTTGGTGGTTTCGTCTTGCTGCTTGGCTTTGGATTTTGCGGATGTAGCGGTGGAATCTGCTTCTGGCGGATTCGGCGTTATTTTGTACATAAGCTTCGGTTCCGAGGTGGTGCCGACACCCCGAAGCTACTAAACAATGGGGTGGCAGCTGTACGCAGGTTAGTAGACCGGGGAACCGAAGAAGCCGGCGCGCCTAAGCGCCCTGCGTACAGCCACCATCAGAAACAGGGTAGGGCCCTGTTTGATGTCAACACCGGTTGAAAACTGACCCACCCTACCGAAGTAAAACTGACCCACCCCGGCGGTAGTTAAAGTCTGTTTATAGCTTCGGCGAA
>NZ_JABWQW010000006.1:0-225709 GCF_014268645.1 Pseudomonas sp. SWRI154 | reverse complement strand
AGTGGTACCAGAACGCCATGGTGTTTTCACCCGGCAGCACCGAGTGGAGGATCTGCGCGATACCCACCGCCAGGGTCGGCGCACCGCCGGCGCGGGCCAGGATGGTGGTCTCGCCGATGTCCTTGGCCACCGCTTGCAGCGCCTCGGGGGTGATTGCAAAGCCCCAACCGCTGATGGTTTGGGCCACGGCCACCACGTCACCGCCGACGATCGCCGCCGGGCTGTTCATGGCAAAGTACACGCCCGGTTCGATCACCGAAGCCGCCACCATGGCCATGATCGCCACGAAGGACTCCATCAGCATGCCGCCGTAACCGATGTAGCGGGCGTTGGTTTCGTTGTCCAGCAGCTTGGGCGTGGTGCCCGAGGAGATCAGCGCATGGAAGCCCGAGACCGCGCCGCAGGCGATGGTGATGAACAGGAACGGGAACAGCCCGCCTTTCCACACTGGCCCGGTGCCGTCGGTGAACTGGGTCAGCGCCGGCATTTTCAGCTCGGGCATGGTCACCAGGATGCCGATCGCCAAGGCGATGATCGTGCCGATCTTGAGGAAGGTCGACAGGTAGTCCCGTGGCGCCAGGATCAGCCACACCGGCAGCACCGCGGCGACAAAACCGTAGCCGATCAGCATCCAGGTGATCTGGATCCCGGTAAAAGTGAAGGCCTTGGCCCAGACCGGGTCGGCGGCAATCTGCCCGCCCAGCCAGATCGAACCCAGCAGCAACAGCACGCCGATGAGCGAGATCTCACCGATGCGGCCCGGGCGGATATAGCGCATGTAGATGCCCATGAACATCGCGATCGGGATGGTCGCCATCACCGTGAAGATGCCCCACGGGCTCTCGGCCAGGGCCTTGACCACGATCAGCGCCAGCACCGCGAGGATGATGATCATGATCAGGAAGCAGCCGAACAGCGCGATGGTGCCGGGGATGCGGCCCATTTCCTCGCGCACCATATCGCCCAGGGAGCGGCCGTTGCGGCGGGTGGACAGGAACAGGACCATGAAGTCCTGCACCGCACCGGCCAGCACCACGCCGGCGATCAGCCAGAGCGTGCCGGGCAGGTAGCCCATCTGCGCCGCCAGCACCGGCCCGACCAGCGGACCCGCGCCGGCAATGGCCGCGAAGTGGTGGCCGAAGAGAATATGTTTGTTGGTCGGGACATAGTCCAGGCCATCGTTGTTGAGCACGGCGGGCGTGGCCCGGCGCGCATCGAGTTGCATCACGTTGTTGGCGATGAAGAGGCTGTAGTAGCGGTAGGCGACCAGGTAAATGGCCACGGCTGCGACGACGATCCAGAGGGCGTTGATCGGCTCTCCGCGGCGCAAGGCCACGACGCCCAGGGCGCTTGCGCCTACAACGGCCAGCAGTAGCCAGGGTATATGGCGTAGCAGGCTATTATTGTTGTTCATTTTTATATTCCAGCCAGGTTGGACAGAAAGACAGACACCCAGAGTTTAGCGCTAACAGGCGTAAAGGCCATACCCCGACATTCGTCTGCCACCGGCCGGACGGGCACGATGGCCTGCCCATAGGGTCTATAGTCAGTGAATCTCCAGAGGGAATACGTAATGAGCGAACGTCGCCGCTTCGTACGAATCGAGTTCCATGCCAAGACCGAACTGAGCCAAGGGCCGTTCATCTGGCCGGTAAAGCTGCTGGATTTGTCCCTCAAGGGGCTACTGATCGAAAAGCCCGAACCCTGGCTCGGCAAACCCGAAGAGCCGTTCATGGCCGATATACATCTAAGCCCTGACGCTGAGGTCAAGATGGAGGTTCGGTTGACTCACGACGACCATGGCCACTTGGGCTTCGTCTGCGAACATATCGACTTGGCTTCCATCGCACACCTACGCCGACTGATAGAGCTCAACCTGGGCGACCATGACGAGCTGGAGCGGGAGCTGGCGGCGTTGATCCATATCTGAATCAACGCGCTCCCCTTGTGTTATTCGAACAACGCATCCAACGCCTGCTCCAGGCGTGTCACCGCGATGATCTGCAACCCCGGCGGCGCTTCCTTCGGCGCATTGCCCTTGGGCACGATGGCGCGCTTGAAGCCGTGCTTGGCTGCTTCCTTGAGCCGCTCCTGACCACTAGGCACTGGCCGGACTTCGCCTGACAATCCGACTTCGCCAAATACCAGCAAATCATGGGGTAGCGGTCGATTGCGCAAGCTGGACATCACCGCCGCCATCAACGCCAGGTCAGAGGCAGTCTCCAGCACTTTGACGCCGCCCACGACGTTGAGGAAAACATCTTGGTCGTGGGTAGGAATCCCACCGTGCCGGTGCAGGACGGCCAGCAGCATGGCCAGCCGGTTCTGATCCAGCCCCAGCGTGACGCGACGTGGGTTCGCCAAGTGGCTGTCATCCACCAGCGCCTGGACTTCCACCAACATGGGCCGAGTCCCTTCCCACGTGGCCATGACGACGCTACCTGGGACTTCTTCCTGGGCCCGCGTCAGAAAAATCGCCGAAGGGTTGGAGACTTCTTTCAGGCCCTTGTCGGTCATGCCGAACACGCCCAGTTCGTTGACCGCACCGAAGCGATTCTTCACCGCCCGCAATAACCGCAGGCGACCATCGGATTCGCCTTCGAAATACAACACGGTATCAACCATGTGCTCCAGCACCCGAGGGCCTGCCAGCGCACCCTCCTTGGTGACATGGCCCACCAGGAAAATCGCCGTGCCGCTCTGCTTGGCATAACGCACCAGCAGCGCCGCGCTTTCGCGTACTTGGGACACGCCGCCCGGGGCCGATTGAAGCTGTTCGGTGAAAATCGTCTGGATCGAATCGATCACCATGACCTTGGGCTTTTCCAGGCGGGCCGTGGCGATGATGGTTTCGATGCAGGTTTCGGTCATGACCCGCAACTGGTCCTGGGGCAATCCCAGGCGTCGGGCGCGCATCGCGACCTGTTGCTGGGATTCCTCGCCAGTGACGTACAACGCCGGCATGCGCGTGGCCAGGCTGCACAAGGTTTGCAACAGGATGGTCGATTTGCCGATGCCCGGGTCACCACCGATCAGCACCACCGAGCCATCCACCAGGCCGCCGCCCAGCACTCGGTCCAATTCGCCGGAGGCCGTTGAAAAGCGCGGGATTTCTTCGACGCTGACTTCGGCCAGGGTCTTGATCTGCGCCTGTTGGCCAGCCCAGCCCGTGCGCCCGGTAGGCGCCGCCGCCCCGCCGCTTTCAACCATGGTTTCGGTCAGGGTGTTCCAGGCCCCGCATTCACTGCACTGGCCGGCCCATTTGGGAAAGGTCGAGCCGCACTCGGTGCAGCCGTACATGCGCTTTGCCTTGGCCATCTGACCTCCGGATAAAACCGCGATGATAGCCTAGCCAGGCTTCACTGCGGGGCCCGCATTCTGATTTCACCCCTGGCCAGATCCGTCGCGGTATTGCCCAACCGATCCTTGGCTTCCAGATCGGCACCCTTGGCCTTCAAGGCGTCGAGCAACTCGCCACGCTTGAACAGGCCGGCATACATCGCGGCCGTCTGCCCGGCACCGTTGCGCTGGTCCGGGCTGCAATCGGTGGACAACAGACGACGCGCGATCTGCACCTCGCCCTTGAAAATGGCCCCCATCAACGCGGTGTTGCCGCGTTTGTCCTGGGCACAGGCATCGGCACCTGCGGCCAACAGCCGCTCCACGGCGCCAGCATGGCCGTGATAAGCCGCCAGGATCAATGCGGTGTAGCCCTTCTCATCCCGGGTGTCGAGGGAGTATCCGGCCTCGATGAAGGTATCGAGCATCGGCACGTCGCCTCGTCGAGCGGCGTCAAAATAATAGGTTTGCAATTGCTCCTGTACCGCAGCCGGATCGGCAACTACAGGCAGTTCTGCCAACGCATTCAATGACCACGCCGCGAACATCGAAAAAAGCAATTTGTGCATCATGGCCTCTCCTTAATGACACAGAACTGTGGGAGCCGGGCCAACCCGACTCCCGCAAGAGGCCTCAGTCGCTCAGTTTCTCGGCCAGCGCCTTGACGCGCGCCAGATCGCCCTTGGCAACTCGTGCCACGCCAGTGCCGTATTCCGGATCAGCCTTGTAGAGGAACGACAGGATGATGTGCTTGCTCTCGTCATCGGTGGTCGCCAGCGAGCCACCGAAGCTTTCGATCAAGTCATTGCGCTCCTTCTGGTTGAACGAGCGATACAGATCGCCGGCCTGCTTGAAGTTCTGCTCACGCTGGATTTTCGCCTGCTGGGTGCTGCCGCTCAGCGCCGCCTGGCTATAACGTGCCGCTGGCTGTTCTTCACGTGGCATCAAACGGCTCGGCTGATAATTCACGCCGGTACTGGTGCCGCCGAAATTCATCGCGCCGTCCTGGTTGCCATTGTTTACTGCAACCTTGGGGGCGTTGATCGGCAATTGCAGGGCGTTCGGCCCGACCCGGTACATTTGCGTATCGGCATATGAGAAGACCCGGCCCTGCAACAGGCGATCCTCCGAAGGCTCGATACCCGGAACCAGATTGGCCGGTGCCATCGCCACCTGTTCGGTTTCCTGGAAAACATTTGCCGGGTTGCGATTCAAGACCATTTGCCCAACTTTGCGCTCAGGTACATCCGGCCAGATCTTGGTCGCGTCCAACGGATCGAAGTCGAACGTGGACAAGTCCTGCGGCTTGAGGACTTGTACATACAAATCCCACTTTGGAAAGTCGCCCTTGTTAATGTGACTGACCAAGTCGTGGGTCATGTGGCTGTAATCCTGACCCTGAACTTTCACAACTTCTTTCGGATCGAGGTTCTTCAACCCCTGCAAACTTTTCCAATGAAACTTCACATAACTGACTTCACCTTTGGCGTTGATCAGTTTGTAAGCGTGGACGCCGTTACCGTCCATCTCGCGATAGCTGGCTGGCGTACCGGAGTTTGAATACAACTCGGTCAGCGTGCGGGTCGCCTCGGGGACGTGGGAAAAGAAGTCAAAACGCCGGGAGTCATCATCCAAGTTAGTCCGCGGGTCGGGCTTGAACGCATGGACCATGTCGGGAAACTTGATGGCGTCGCGAATGAAAAATGTCGGGAAGTTATTGCCTACCAGATCCCAATTACCGTCCGCCGTATAGAACTTGGTGGCGAAGCCGCGAGGGTCTCGCAACGTCTCCGGCGAATGATTGCCATGCACGACGGCGGAGAAACGCACGAACACCGGCGTGACCTGGCCAGCGGCGAAGACCTTGGCCTTGGTCAGGTCGCTCAGGTCATTGGAAACCGTAAACTCGCCATGGGCCCCGGTGCCACGGGCATGCACGACGCGCTCGGGGATCCGCTCGCGATCGAAACGCTGGAGTTTCTGGATCAATTGCACATCCTGCAACAGCGTCGGGCCATTGGGGCCGGCGGTTTGCGAGTTCTGGTTGTCACCCACAACAGCGCCATTGTCACGGGTGAGGGTAGCGGCATTGACGGATAAGGAAAACAGGCTGGCGGTCAGCACAACGAGGGCATGGCGATTGGAAAAAGCGCCGAGGCCAAGGGAAGTGTTCATTGGAATTTTCCTCTGATTTTATAAAGCGCATCCATGTGCGCCTTTCAGAGGCTAGTGCTGTAAAAACCAAAACCTAAATAGAAATACCGTACCGTCTTGATAGAAAAAACGATGTAGGGAATCCGCCAGAAACCGCGTATCACGCGCGATTGGTGGCACTTTGTAAACTTTTTGCGGGGCGCCGGGTCGATAACAGGCAAGCTTTGTAAGCAGGCATGTCGAGCGAGACCCGTTTAGCTGACTTACACTGCCGGTATCAATCTCATCTGTCACAAGGAACAACTCATGGGCGTGCTAAGCGAGTTCAAGGCCTTCGCGGTCAAGGGCAATGTCGTCGACATGGCCGTCGGGATCATTATCGGTGCCGCTTTTGGCAAGATCGTTTCGTCATTTGTTGGCGATGTGGTCATGCCACCACTCGGCCTGTTGATCGGCGGAGTGGATTTCAGTGACCTGGCTATCACACTCAAGGCCGCCCAGGGCGATACGCCTGCGGTAGTGCTGGCCTATGGCAAATTCATCCAGACGATGGTGGACTTCATCATCGTCGCTTTCGCCATTTTCATGGGCGTCAAGGCCATCAACCGTCTCAAGCGCGAAGAGGCCGTCGCTCCGAGCGCGCCCCCTGTGCCCACCAAGGAAGAACAACTGCTGAGCGAGATCCGCGATCTGCTCAAGGCCCAGAACGAACGGCCCTGACCTTTCGTGCGAAAGAAATGGTGTCCACGGGGCGCCATTTCTACCAGTAGTTTTCCACTGCCACCTGGCCCGGCCGACGGGTGAGACTCAGGCGCAACCCCTTGGTCTTTAGCAACTGGCGCGTGTCGTCGATCATTTGCGGATTGCCGCATAACATGACCCGCGAATGCTCTGGCGTTAGCGCGACGCCGGCGGCCTGCTCCAGCTCGCCATTTTCAATCAGCGTGGTGATGCGTCCATTGAGGGCGCCCGGACACTGCTCACGGGTAACCGTCGCAATAAAGCGAAATTTATGGGCGTACTCAGCCAGGTAGTCTCGCCGGGCCAACCCTTCGATCAGCTCTTGATACGCCAGCTCCCGCGCTTCGCGAACGCTATAGACCAAGATGATTCGCTCGAATTTTTCCCAAACCTCAAAGTCCTGCAATATCGAGAGAAACGGCGCGACGCCCGTCCCCGTGGACAACAGCCACAAATCGCGACCGTCAACAAAACGGTCCAATGTCAGGTAGCCGAAGGCTTGGCGGTCCACCAGCAAACTGTCCCCCGGCTCCAAGCGGCTAAGCTCGCTGGTGAACTCACCGTCCGGCACCACGATGGAAAAGAACTCGAGAAATTCGTCGAAGGGCGAAGACACCATCGAATAGGCGCGCCAGACGGTAGAACCGTCCGGCTTGACGACACCCAGCCGGGCAAACTGACCGGCCCGGAAACGAAAGCCACGATCCCGAGTGGTCCGCAATGTAAACAAGTGCGACGTCAACGGCTGCACGTCGATCAGCGTCTGGCGGGTGAACTTTTCCGCATTGTCGGTCATGAGGCACTCCGATAAAGACAAGAACAGCAGTGTCCCGCAAAGTAAGCCCATTAACCACTGGCGACGGATGATAGCGTAGCGCCACACTTCCAAAACCTGGCAAGGCAAACTTCTACAAAACAAGAACGGTTGTATCGGAAAGCAACTAGCAAACGCCTTTCTCAATAACCGCAACGCTAGTACAACCGAAAAAAATCTAACTGCAAGTTAGGAATAGTCCTACACTCATTTTCGCGTGACCCAATTGGATCCACGTCTTTAATACACCCAAGGAGAGCGCAATGGACGTGTGGAAGGATGCGCAATTACGGAAGCTGTCGTGTGAAAAGGACTTGCAACGAGCCTATCGCCTGGTACTGGATTTCTTTAACTTTCAAGGGTTTGAATACTGCGCCTTTATTTCGCATTCGACCCTGCCTGATCAACCTGCCAGCAAGATCAACCTCAATAATTACCCTTATGGGTGGGAAAGACACTATGAACGAAATGGTTATGCTTCCACCGACCCAATAGTGGCTCATTGCAACCAATCCTCAGTGCCCGTTCTGTGGAGCGAGCAAGTTTTTTCCGAGGCCCCACAGTTATGGCGAGAACTCAATCAGCAAGGCCTCCGACATGGCTGGACCCAAGCGGTTCATGACGAATACGGCGCCCATTATAGTTTGTTCAGTCTTGCCAGGACCCATTGCCGTATCGATGCCAATGAGCACTACGGAAATCTTGGCTATGCCATTTTTGCCAGCCAAAGGTTGCATGCATTGGCGGGCAAGAAGCTGGCTGGCGCAATGGCGCCGCCCCAGGTCTGTCATCTCTCGCCCCGTGAGATAGAAGTGCTGAGATGGTCCGCCGAAGGGAAGACGGCGTCGGAAGTTGGCAGGATCCTGTGCCTTTCCGAACGCACCGTGAATTTCCATGTATGCAGCTGCATGCGAAAACTGAACGTGACCAACAAGATCTCGGCGGTAGCCAAAGCGGCCCACATCCATATGATTTAGGGAGCGATGCAAGATCGCCTATCTGAAAAAACCCACGAGTAATACCTGGTAAAAAAACGTACCATTTACGGCCCACTTGAATGATGACGTGCGAAGCGCGCGATGCAGTTCATTCAGGCGGTCCCGCTGACAAGCCTGCCCCAGGGCAGCGGGACATCCGTTGATTTGCCAGAGTCCCAGCCATGCCCTTGCTCGACAGCCCCTTCGCCCAACTCGACCTGATCCGCCAGCCCGAACAGCCGAACGAACCACTGCAAGCCTTTGATGCGGCCGATGAATACCTGCTTGCGTTTCTGGCCGAACAACAACCGAGCGCGGAGTCCCGAGTGTTAGTACTCAATGACGGCTTCGGCGCCCTCGCGGCCAGCCTGGTGGGCAAGGTCAAGGTCACCAGCAGCGGCGACTCGTTTCTGGCACTGCAGGCGCTGGAAAAAAACCTGGTGCGCAACAACCTGCCCTTCGACGCGATACCGATCGTGCCAGACAGCGAACCGCTGACAGGCCCCTTTGACCGAGTCCTGATCAAGGTCCCTAAAACCCTGGCGCTACTGGAAGAGCAACTGATTCGCCTACAAGGGCAACTGGCTCCAGGCGCGCAAGTCATCGCAGCCGCCATGGTCAAGCATCTGCCACGGGCCGCAGGCGACCTGCTGGAACGCTACATCGGGACGGTGCAGGCCTCACTGGCGGTAAAAAAGGCCCGTCTGTTGATTGCCACGCCTCAAGCCATGACGCCAGCCGTCTCCCCCTATCCGACTCGCTACTGGCTGGACGAGCCGAAGATCGAATTGCTCAACCATGCCAACGTGTTCTGTCGTGAAGGACTGGACATCGGCACTCGCGCCTTCCTGCCGCACTTGCCAACAAACCTCGGCGCAGCCCGCGTCGCGGACCTGGGCTGCGGCAACGGTGTGCTGGCAATCGCCAGCGCATTGCACAACCCCGAGGCTCACTACACGCTGGTGGACGAGTCGTACATGGCCATCCAATCGGCCACCGAAAACTGGCAAGCAGCCTTGGGCGAGCGCGAAGTGACCCTGCGGGCCGGCGACGGGCTCGCCGGACAAGAGCCGCAATCGCTGGATGTAGTGCTGTGCAACCCCCCGTTCCACCAGCAGCAGGTGGTAGGCGATTTCCTCGCCTGGAGGATGTTCCAGCAAGCTCGCGAAGCGTTGGTGGTCGGCGGCGCCCTGTACATCGTCGGCAACCGTCACCTGGGCTACCACAGCAAGCTGGCACGCCTCTTCCGCGGCGTCGAGCAGGTGGCGGCGACGCCGAAATTCGTGATTCTAAAAGCCCGCAAATAATTCATCCCAAAAAAAGCCCTCCCTTTTCAGGAGGGCGTAAACCGTGCCGCAAGGCAACGGGATGGGAAGTCAGTGGGTGGTCAGGCCCGCGGCGTTCATGAACATGCGCATCAAGCTGGCCACGATAAACAGCGCCAGCACGCTACCGGTCCAAATCATTACCAGCCAACCGAGCCGCTGCCATAACGGCTTGCGTTCGGCGGCCTCGATGTCTTTCAAGTCAGGCTTGGCCATCCTCGGCACCTCGCAGGTCGGTCAATGGTAGCCATCGTCATGGGTCACCTTGCCCCGGAACACGTAGTAGCTCCAGAAGGTGTACACCAGGATCAACGGAATGATGAACAACGTGCCCACCAACATGAAGCCCTGGCTCTGCGGCGGTGACGCAGCATCCCAGATCGAGATGGACGGCGGCACAATGTTCGGCCACAAGCTGATGCCCAAACCGCTGTAGCCGAGGAAAATCAGCACCAGGGTCAGGATGAACGGTGTGTAGTTGGCGTTGCGGGCCACGGCGCGGAACAATCCGTACATCGTGACCAGCACAAGGATTGGCACCGGCAGGAACCAGAACAGGTTCGGCAAGGTGAACCAGCGCGCCGCGATGTCGGCGTGGGCCAGCGGCGTCCAGATGCTGACGATACCAATCACCGCCAGCACCACGAACGCCAGCGGCCTGGCCAGATCGTGCATCTGCTCTTGCAGCTTGCCTTCGGTCTTCATGATCAGCCAGGTGCAGCCGAGCAAGGCATAGGCGGCAATCAGCGCGAGACCGCAGAACATCGTGAATGGCGTGAACCAATCCAGCGAGCCGCCGGCGAATTGGCGATTGACCACCTCGAAACCATCGATGAAGGCCCCCAGCGCGACGCCCTGGAAGAAGGTTGCCGTCAGCGAACCGCCGATGAACGCCTTGTCCCACAGGTGCCGCTTCTCAGCCTTGGCCTTGAAGCGGAACTCGAAGGCCACGCCGCGGAAAATCAGGCCGATGAGCATCAGGATCAATGGCAGGTACAACGCCGAAAGCACCACCGAATAAGCCAGCGGAAACGCCCCGAACAACCCGGCACCGCCGAGCACCAGCCAGGTTTCGTTACCGTCCCAGACCGGCGCCACGGTATTCATCATTACATCGCGATCACGCTCGCCCTTGACGAAGGGAAAGAGGATGCCGATACCCAGGTCGAAGCCGTCCATGATCACGTACATCATGATGCCGAAGATGATGACTACGGCCCAGATCAGCGGAAGATCAATACCCATGACTCAATTCCCCTTGTGCGAGCTGTCGTTGTGGTCCACTTCGTCGTCGCCTTCGTTGGCGGCCGACAATGGACGGGCCGGGGTGCGTTTCTGGCCCGGGCCACCGTCGCTCGGCTCGGCTTCGTGGGCCGCCGGGCCCTTGCGTACCAGACGCATCATGTAGCTCAGGCCGGCACCGAACAGCGCGAAATACACCACCACGAACATGACGAGGGTGAAGCTCATCTGCGCAAAGCTGTGGCCAGACGACGCATCGGCCGTGCGCATCAGCCCATAGACCACCCACGGCTGTCGCCCGATCTCCGTGGTGAACCAGCCGGCCAGGATCGCAACCAGGCCGGACGGCCCCATCCACAGCACCAGGTGAAGGAACGGCCGGGATTGGTAGATCCGGTCCTTGCGGCGCAGCCAGAGGCTGCACAGGCCGGTGAAAATCATCAGCAGCCCCAGGCCAACCATGACCCGGAACGACCAGAACACAATGGTCGAATTCGGCCGATCCTCGGGCGGAAATTCCTTGAGGGCCGGCACTTGATCGGTCAACGAGTGAGTCAGGATCAGGCTGCCCAAGTAGGGAATTTCCACCGCGTATTTGGTTTCTTCCGCCTTCATGTCCGGCCAGCCGAACAGGATCAGCGGCGTAGGCTCATCGCCAACGTTTTCCCAGTGACCTTCGATCGCGGCGATTTTCGCCGGTTGATGCTTGAGTGTGTTGAGGCCATGGAAGTCACCGATGACCGCCTGCACCGGCGCCACCAGCAAGGCCATCCACATCGCCATCGAGAGCATGCGGCGAATGGCCGGATTGTCGCGCCCGCGCAGCAGATGCCAGGCCGCCGAGGAACCGACGAAGAACGCCGTGGCAACGAATGCCGCGACGGACATATGCAACAGGCGATAAGGGAACGAGGGATTGAACACCACCGCCAGCCAGTCCACCGGAATAACCCGGCCGTCGATGATTTCGTAGCCCTGCGGGGTTTGCATCCAACTGTTGGAGGACAGGATCCAGAAGGTCGAGATCAGCGTGCCGATCGCCACCATGACTGTGGAAAAGAAGTGCAGACCACGGCCCACGCGGTTCCAGCCGAACAGCATGACACCGAGGAAACCCGCTTCGAGGAAGAACGCCGTGAGCACCTCGTACGTGAGCAGCGGCCCGGTGACCGCACCGGCAAAGTCCGAGAAACGGCTCCAGTTGGTGCCGAACTGATAGGCCATGACCAGCCCGGACACCACGCCCATGCCGAAGTTGACGGCGAAGATCTTCGACCAGAAGTGATACAGGTCGCGGTACGTATCGTCGCGCGTCTTGAGCCACAAGCCTTCGAGTACCGCCAGGTAACTCGCCAGGCCGATGGTGATGGCCGGGAACAGGATGTGGAACGAAATGGTGAACGCGAACTGGATTCGGGCGAGATCGAGCGCCTCCAAACCGAACATAAGTCTTCCTCTGTCAGGTAAAACCGGCTGCGGGCGGGGCCTGCATCACAGCCCCCAGGGATATGGAGTGCGATGCTTTTCAAATCGTTCTTTTTTTAGAACCGTCACAACGCAGGATTCTGGCCAGGTGGCCCCCACCTCAACGCCTGGGCGGGCATTGATCTGGGTCAAGCAATGTTCAAAGAGTAGTCGCTTATTTGCCGACGGACGGCGTGGTCTTTTGTCGCGTGACAGGTTGTCTCAGTGCCGCAATACCACTCTAAATGCACGCAATCCCCTGTGGCGAGGGAGCTTGCTCCCGCTGGGCCGGTACGACGCTTCGGGCGCAGCGGCCCCCAAGATTTTGCGGTCGCTGCGCAACCGAGCGGGAGCAAGCTCCCTCGCCACAAAAGCCCGCGTCGGCTTGAAATCGTTGTTTGGCTAACTATTTTTTCCAGTCATCGCAACTTTCAGTTACAGCTCAGTGATAATCTCGGGGGTCTCTTCACCGGACCTGTCTTAGATGCCCAGCCAAGCGCCCCTGCTGCTCCGCCATCATCGTCCCTTCATCGCCTTCTGGCTGGCCCGGATATTCACCGCCAGCGGCTTCCAGATGCTCACCGTGGCCATCGGTTGGAACCTCTATCAGCTGACCGGCAACGTCTTGGACCTGGGCCTGGTCGGGCTGGTGGAGTTCGCGCCGCGGGTACTGTTCATGCTGCACACCGGGCACGTGGCGGATCGATACGACAGGCGCAAGGTCGCTGCGATCTGCCAGTCGTTGCAGGCGATGATCGCCCTGGCCCTGGTGGTTGGTAGCGCCACCGACAACGTCACGCGGGAGATGATCTTCATCCTCGCCTTCCTGCTGGGCGCCGCCCGCTCCTTCGAGATGCCGACCACCCAGGCGCTGCTGCCGAGTATCGTGCCGGCCGCGCTGTTTCCCCGCGCCGTCGCCGCCGCGCAATCGGCCCAGCAGTCCGCGACCATCGTCGCTCCAGCCCTTGGCGGCTTGCTCTACGCCTTCGGCAGCGTCTGGGTCTATGGGCCGACCGTGCTGCTCTACATCATCGCCTGCTGCCTGATGCTCAACCTGCCGGCCCGGCAGACGCCGCTGAACAAAGGCAAGGCGACCCTGGATTCGTTGCTGGCCGGGATTCGTTTCATCCGCAGCCGCCCAGACATTCTCGGGGCGATTTCCCTGGACTTGTTCGCCGTGCTGCTGGGCGGCGCCACGGCGCTGCTGCCGGTGTTCGCCAAGGACATCCTGCTCACCGGCCCCTGGGGCCTGGGCCTGTTGCGCTCGGCGCCGGCGGTGGGCGCCTTGCTGATGTCGCTGTGGCTGGCGCGGTTTGCCGTGGAACGCAAGGTCGGCCGGGTGATGTTCACCGCAGTGGGAATATTTGGCGTCGCCACGATTGCCTTCGGCCTCTCCACCTCATTCTGGTTTTCCTTGGCGGTGCTGGTGGTGCTGGGCGCGGCGGACATGATCAGCATGGTGATCCGCGCCTCCTTCGTGCAACTGGAAACCCCGGACGAAATGCGCGGTCGCGTGAGTGCGGTGAACGGGCTGTTCATCGGCGCCTCGAACCAGTTGGGCGAATTCGAGTCCGGCCTGACCGCCCACTGGTTCGGCACGGTGCCGGCGGTGGTCATGGGCGGTGTCGGCACGCTGCTAGTGACCGGGACCTGGATCAAACTGTTCCCGACCCTGGCCAACCGTGACCGGATGCACGAACCGGTTGAGGAAGCGAAAGCCTAGAGCAGCTTGTCGAGGGTGATCGGGAAGTCCCTGACCCGTTTTCCGGTGGCGTGATAAATCGCATTCGCCACCGCCGCCGGTACGCCGACGATGCCGATCTCTCCGACGCCTTTGGAGCCGAGGGCGTTGACGATGTCATCCTGTTCCTCGACGAAAATCACCTCGATATCGCCGATATCGGCATTGACCGGCACATGGTATTCGGACAGGTTGTGGTTCATGTGCCGGCCCAAGGCGTGATCGGTCAGGGTTTCTTCATGCAACGCCATGCCGACGCCCCAGACCACGCCGCCGAGGATCTGGCTCCGAGCGGTCTTCGGATTGATCACCCGGCCAGCCGCAATGGCACTGACCACGCGGTTGATTTTGACCGTGCCCAGGTCTTCGTCCACCAGCACTTCAACAAACACCGCCGAGTGCGTGGCGGTGGCGTAGGCCTGGCGTTTTTCATCAGGCTCGGCGGTGACTTGCGCTTGCAACGGTGCCTCGCCGCTTTTTTTCGCCAGTTCCGCCAAAGCGACGCGGGCCTCCCCCATGCGCAGTTCACCGTCAACGAATGTCACTTGCTCGAGGGTCGCACCGCTGAAGGCTGGACAGCTCTGTCGCGCTACGGCCAGGAGCTTTTCTCGCAGCGCCTCACAGGCCTGCTTGACCGCCGTGCCCACCGACGAAACGGTGAACGAGCCGCCCTGCAACGGCGCGGTCGGCAGCGACGAATCGCCGAGGACGAAGGTGACGTCATCGAAGGAAACCCCTGACGCCTCGGCGGCAATCTGGCTCATGACCGTGTAGGTGCCTGTGCCGATGTCAGTGGTGGCGCTGCTGACCGTCAACTTGCCGTTGGTGTCCAGCGACGCTCGGGCGCTGGCCTTCTGCTGCATGGCTTCCCACACTCCCCCGGCCATGCCCCAGCCCACCAATTGCCGGCCTTCGCGCATGCTGCGCGGTTCCGGGTTGCGCTTGTCCCAGCCAAAACGAGCGGCGCCTTCGGCGTAGCACTCGCGCAACGCCTTGCTGGAATAAGGCTTGCCCTCGTTCTCGTTGCGCTCGGCATAGTTGATCAGGCGCAACTGAACCGGATCCATCGCCAGGGCACAGGCCAACTCATCCATGGCGCATTCGAGGCCGATCAAACCAAGGGCCGCGCCCGGAGCACGCATGTCCAACGGCGTATAGACATCCAATGGCGCCAGTTTGTAAGTCAGCGTCACGTTATCGCAGTGATAGAGCATGCCGCTCCACTCCACCACGTGTTCGGTGAAGTCCTCGAAGCGTGAGGTCTGGCCTACGGCGCTGTGTGCCACGGCGAGCAACCTTCCGTTGGCGGCCGCGCCCAGTTGCACACGCTGGAACGTCCGCGGCCGGTAACCGAAGGTAAACATCTGTTGGCGCGTCAGGCTGACTCGCACCGAGCGTTTCAGCGACAGCGCCGCCATTACCGCAAGCGGCAACTGATACTGCGGGCGCAATCCGGAGCCGAACGCACCGCCGACAAACGCGGCAAATACACGTATCTGGTCCTGCTCCAGTCCGAACACCTTCTGCACATACGCCTGACAGTTCTGCGTGCCTTGGGTTTTATCGTGGATATGCAGGCTGCCGTCGGGTTGGTACAGCACGGTGCAAGCATGAGGTTCCATCGGGTTGTGATGTTCAATCGGTGTGCTGTAGGACACATCCACGCTGAGGGCCGCGCTGGCGTACTCGCCCTGAAAATTCCCACGAGGCTTGGGCAGTTCGGCCGGTGCCGGATGGGCTTCGTTTTGCACAATTGTCAGATCGGTCTGGTGATCCGCAACTTCATATTCGATTTCAACCAATGAACCGGCGTAGCGAGCCAGCTCCAGGTTCTGCGCGACCACTAACGCCAGCGGCTGACCGCTGTACAGAATCTGGTCGTTGTACAACGGCCGGAACGGCGATCCTTCGGCCGCGTCGGCATCCTGGTAGGGCTCGTCGTAGCTGGCGATCCGGGGGCGATTGGTGTGATCGATCACCGCGACCACACCGGGCAAGGCCAATGCTTTGGAGGCATCGATACGCAACACGCGGCCGCGAGCGATGCTGCCGGACACCACGCTGCCGTGCAGCAAGCCGTCTTCGCGGTACTCACCGGCATAACGGGCCTGGCCCGTGACTTTGAGCAGGCCGTCGACTCGGTCCAAGGGTTGGCCTATGGATTTGCTCAACGTATTCATCGGGCGGCGCCTCCCATCAGTGCGGCATCGCTCAAGGCGCGAATAATAGCCCGACGTGCCAACTTGACCTTGAAGCCGTTGTGTTCCAGCGGCTCGGCGTTTTGCAGCAGTGCGTCGGCGGCAGCCGTGAATGTTTCCCGGCTGACGGTCTGGCCCGTCAGCCAATTCTCCACCGCTCGGTCTCGCCAAGGTTTGTGGGCCACACCGCCGAGGGCAAGGCGAGCCTGGCGAATTACCGGCCCGTCCAGCTCCAGCGCCGCCGCCACTGACACCAGCGCAAAGGCATAGGAGGCCCGGTCACGGATCTTCAAGTAGTGGCTGTGTTCGGCGAAACCTGCGGCTGGCAACTCGATGTAGGTGATCAGCTCGTCATCGGCCAGTTGATTGTCCCGCTCAGGGGCGTCGCCCGGCAGGCGATGAAAATCGGCGAACTCGATGGTCCGCGCCCCACCCCGGCCCAATACATGGACCACCGCGTCCAGCGCCGCCAAGGCCACGCACATGTCGGAGGGATGGGTCGCGACACATTGGTCACTCGCCCCGAGGATCGCGTGGATCCGGTTCAGGCCATTCCTGGCCGGGCAGCCGCTGCCGGGACGGCGTTTGTTGCAGGGCACGCTGGCGTCGTAAAAGTAATAGCAACGGGTGCGTTGCAACAGGTTGCCGCCGGTGCTGGCCATGTTGCGCAATTGTGGCGAGGCGCCTGCCAGGATGGCTTGGGAAAGCAACGGGTAACGCCGTTCGATCCAAGGATGCCAGGCCAGGTCGGCATTGCTCACCAGCGCGCCGATCATGACCCCGCCGGAGGGGGTTTCGCTGAGGTCCGCCAAAGGCAGTCCGGTGATATCGATCAGGTGCTGGGGACGGGTGAGGTTTTCCTTCATCAAGTCCAGCAAGTTAGTGCCGCCGGCGATGAAACGTGAGGTCGCGCTCGACAGCTCGACGGCAGCTTGCAAGGTGTCGGGTTTGCTGTAGCGGAAGGGATTCATTGCTCATCTCCCGGTTGCTGGCAGAGCGGCAATGCTTCCTCAATGGCGTCGCGAATGTTGTTGTACGCACCGCATCGGCAGAGATTACCGCTCATCAACTCGCTGATTTCACCACTGGTCTGTGCCCGTCCTTCGTTGGCCAGGCCCACTGCCGAACAGATCTGCCCGGGCGTGCAGTAGCCGCACTGGAACGCGTCATGCTTGATGAATGCGCGCTGCATCGGGTGCAACTCATCGCCATTGGCCAAGCCCTCGACCGTGGTCAACTCGGTACCGTCACACATCACCGCCAGGGTCAGGCAGGCGTTGATCCGCTTGCCATCACGCAACACCGTGCAGGCGCCGCATTGGCCGTGGTCGCAACCTTTCTTGCTGCCCACCAAATCAAGCTGCTCGCGCAAAAGGTCCAGCAACGTAGTCCAGGGCAACACCTGCAGCTCGCGCATTTGGCCATTGAGTGTCAGACGGATCGGATGACTGGCGTAGGACGCCTGCGTCGCTTCGGACAGGGTCGCGCTCATGGAACACCTCACGGTTGGTCGTACACGCGGCGTTTTGGGAAACCGCCGTCATAAGGGGTACGACTTCAGGGTGGGGAGAGCGTTCAAGGCAATTGCCTGCCGGTTCCAAGCACACGTCTATTCAGTATGTGAGGTACATATGTACCGCACCAAGCGTAATGTATCGCCTTACACTTTGAACCATGATTAAATCCTTCCAGCACAAAGGCCTCAGAGTTTTTTACGAAACGGGTTCGACGCGAGGGATTCGGGCGGACCACGGGAAACGCCTGGCTCGCATGCTTCAGTTCATGGACAGGGCATGCATCCCGAGTGACCTGGATATACCTGGATGGCGACTGCATTCGCTCAAAGGCGAGTTGACCGAATATTGGTCGCTGAGCGTTTCGGGGAACTGGCGAGTTATTTTTCGCTTCATCGGGTCCGACATCGAACTGGTCGATACCTCGATTACCTCGATTACCACTGACAGGAGGCTGGAACATGCCCATGCACAATCCGCCACATCCTGGCGAAACATTGTTGATGGACGTACTGCCCGAGCTGGGGATCACTGTGACCGAACTGGCGCGCCACCTCGGTTTCGCCCGACCGCACCTTTCCCGGGTATTGCATCGCCATGCACCGATCAGTCCTGACTTGGCCGTGCGCCTGGAGCGCGCAGGAATCGGCAAGGCACGGGTCTGGCTGGGCGTCCAGACCGACTATGACTTATGGCAGGCCGAGCAACGTGAACAACCCTTGATCGGACGCCTTGCCCATCATGCTTGAGGCTGTCAGGCCAACAACTCAGCGGCCACCACGCTCCTCACGCCCTTGCCGCTGAGTTGTTCCACGAGCGTCAAGGCAAACGCCACGGCAGCTGCCGAGCCTTGGGCGGTGATGCAGTTGCCATCCACGACCACCGGCTGATCGACGAAACTGCATCCGGACAGTTGCTGGCTCACGGTAGGCAGGCAAGTCATGCGGCGCTGGCGCAGGACACCAAAAGCCTGAAGCACCAGTGCCGGCGCTTCGGCGATGGCGGCAAAGAAACGCCCGGCGGCGGCCTGATCCTTGATCAACTGCTGCAACGGCTGATGGGCCGCCAGATGTTGCGCGCCGATGATGCCGCCCGGCAACACAATCAAGTCGAAGTCCTGGACCAGCAGGTCTACCAACATGCCATCGGCGGTCAAACGCGTGCCCCGTGCGCAGGTGAACATGCGCCGGCCCTCGATACTCGCCACCACCACTTCAAGCTGCGCCCGACGCAACACGTCGATCAGCGTCACCGTCTGCAAGTCGTCGACGCCTTCGGCCACGGCAATCAGGACTCGGGGGATCTTGGTTCCAGGAATCATGGGCACTCTCCGCAGGGTGATTCCTGAAGACTAGCCAGCTTTGCCGGACCATGTCAGGCGAAGCGTGTCCAGAACGTTGTCATTTGATGTACAGCTGGGTCGACAGCCGGTTGCCCGGTGCGTTGATCGACACATTGCTGAAGCTGAAAGTGCCTTCCTGCTTGCCCTTAAGGTCGAAGACATAGAGGTAGCCAACCACCTTGGTCCTGGCCGAACAATCGTTCAGGTTGCCATTGCTGAATGCACACACGGGCGAGCGGATGCCGTCGACCTCGAAGCCATCCAGCGTGACGTGAGGCTGATGGCCGTAGCCGACTTCCAACACGTAGACCTTGATATTCGGGCCACCATGATCGCAGCGGGTCCGTTCCTGCTGCGCAACGATGTCCTCGAAGCCGCAGGCCGGCGATTCGACCTTGAGCACCTTGACCTCGCTCAGCGGCGGCGCCGACGCGGCGTGCGCGGCCGTCACAGGCAGCCCCAGGCCCAAGGCCCAGCCCCATGTCCATACCCATGCGATTTTCTTCATGCGATACATACCGACCTCCCGGAATCGCGCGCAGTATGGCCCAATAATTGCCTCGGCACATCTCGGTACATCTCGGTACATCGAGGATCGCAGCCACATCGCCGCGCTGCTATGATGCGCGGCTTTTTCCGACCCAGCAGAAAATCCCGGGCGCTCCTGGCGACCTGTGCTTTGCTGTTGAGGTCGATACATTCACGGCGCCCGGCGCGCCACGGGGAGCAGACATGCTGGAAAGGCTGTTTCAACTCAAGGCACACAACACCAACGTGCGGACCGAGATCCTGGCGGGCGTCACGACCTTCCTGGCCATGGCCTACATTCTGTTCGTCAACCCGAGCATCCTCGGCGAAACCGGTATGGACAAGGGCGCCGTATTCGTCGCCACCTGCCTGGCGGCGGCCATTGGCTCGACGGTCATGGGCCTGATCGCCAACTACCCGATCGCCCTCGCGCCGGGCATGGGCCTGAACGCCTTTTTCACCTACACCGTGGTCCTGCACATGGGCCATACCTGGCAAGTAGCGCTGGGTGCGGTGTTCGTTTCTGCCGTGCTGTTTTTCCTGCTGTCGATCTTTCGCATTCGCGAATGGATCATCAACAGCATCCCGCTGCCGCTGCGCTCGGCCATCGCCGCCGGTATCGGCCTGTTCCTGGCGCTGATCGCCCTGAACAACGCCGGCATCGTGGTGAAGAACCCGGCGACCATGGTCGGCCTTGGCGACCTGAAGCAACCGGCCCCGATCCTCGCGACCCTGGGTTTTGTCCTGATCGTCGCCCTGGAAGCACTCAAAGTGCGCGGCGCGGTATTGATTGGCATCCTGGCGGTCACCGTCGTCTCGATCCTGATGGGTTTCACGCCGTTCGGCGGCATTATTTCCGCGCCGCCGTCCCTGGCCCCGACTTTCCTGCAACTGGACATCATGGGCGCCCTGGACATCGGTCTGGTGAGCGTGATCTTCGCGTTCCTGTTCGTCGATCTGTTTGACAACTCCGGCACCCTGATCGGCGTTGCCAAACGCGCCGGGCTGATGGGCAAGGACGGCCACATGCCGAAGATGGGCCGCGCACTGATTGCTGACAGCACCGCCGCCATGGCCGGTTCGCTGCTGGGCACCTCGACCACCACCAGCTACATCGAATCGGCGGCGGGCGTCAGTGCCGGCGGCCGCACCGGCTTGACCGCCATTGTGGTGGCGATCCTGTTCCTGCTGGCGCTGTTCTTCTCGCCACTGGCCGCCAGCGTCCCGGCTTTCGCCACCGCCCCGGCCTTGCTGTTCGTCGCGGTATTGATGACGTCCGGCCTGGCAGAAATCGACTGGGACGACATCACCGTGGCCGCCCCGGTGGTGATCACGGCCCTGGCGATGCCGTTCACGTATTCCATCGCCAATGGTATTGCCTTCGGTTTCATCGCCTGGACGGCCATCAAACTGGTGTCCGGTCGTGGCCGTGAGCTGAACCCAGCGCTGGTCATCCTGTCGATTCTGTTCGTTATCAAGTTGGGTTGGTTCAACGCATGACTTTTGATTCCCAGGCCTACGCCGCCCAGTTGCAGGACAAGGTCGCTCGTTTGCGCGACCTGCTGGCTCCGTTCGATGCACCCGAGCCTGCGGTGTTCGATTCGCCGCTGAAAAACTTCCGCCTGCGAGCCGAATTCCGCCTCTGGCGCGAGGCCGGCGAACGGCACTACGCAATGTTCTCCCAGGACGACAAGCGCACGCCGATCCTCATCGAGGAATTTCCCATTGCCAGCCTGCGCATCAACCAGTTGATGCCGCAACTCAAGGCCGCCTGGCAAGCCAGTGCGCCACTGAGCCATAAGCTGTTCCAGGTGGAGTTCCTGACCACCCTGGCCGGTGATGCGATGATCACCCTGTGTTATCACCGCCCGCTGGACGAGCACTGGCACGCGGCCGCGTCGAAACTGGCGGCCGACCTGAGCGTCAGCATCATTGGCCGCTCCAAGGGCAAGCGGGAAGTGATCGGCCACGACTATGTGGTGGAGAAACTCGACGTCGGCGGCCGTACCTTCAGCTATCGCCAACCCGAAGGCGCCTTCACCCAGCCCAACGGCACGGTGAACCAGAAGATGCTCAACTGGGCCTATGACGCCTTGGGCGAGCGCAGCGACGATTTGCTGGAGTTGTACTGCGGCAACGGCAACTTCACCCTGCCCCTGGCCACCCGCGTGCGCAAAGTGCTCGCCACTGAAATCAGCAAGACCTCGGTGAACGCCGCGCTGAGCAACCTCAGCGAAAACGCGGTGGATAACGTCACGTTGGTGCGCCTGTCCGCCGAAGAATTGACCGAAGCCTTGAACGAAGTCCGGCCGTTCCGTCGCCTGCACGGCATCGATCTGAAAAGCTACGAATTCGGCAGCGTCTTCGTCGACCCGCCGCGCGCCGGCATGGACCCGGACACCTGCGAGCTGACCCGGCGCTTCGACAACATCCTCTACATTTCCTGCAACCCTGACACCCTCGCCGCGAATATCGCGCAACTGAACGACACCCACCGCATCACGCGCTGCGCGTTGTTCGATCAGTTCCCTTGGACCCATCACATGGAGTCCGGGGTGTTGTTGACTCGGCGTTAACCTACGCCAACCGTCGTGGCGAGGGAGCTTGCTCCCGCTGGGCCGGTCCGTCGCTTCGGGCGCAGCAGCCCCGGTTTTTTTACCGTCGCTGCGCAACCAATCGAGAGCAAGTTGCCCCCATATCGACCGTAACTACTCGCTCAACGGCGGCAAACCCGCCAATTGTCTGGCCCGGATACGAGCCAGACAATCCGTCTGCTGGATACCTTCAAGACTGTCGATCGCCACCAAGCGGGTCTGGCCAAGGGTTTCGCCAACAATGCGAGCGATATCGGTGAACGTCACCACGCCGGCCAGAAAAGCCGCCACCGCCACTTCGTTTGCGGCATTGAGCACCACACTCAGTTCACAACCGTCTCGCGCCACTTCAAGCGCCAGGCCCAAGCAAGGGAAACGCCGCAGGTCCGCGTGGGCAAAGCTCAATGGCTCGGATTGCGTCAGGTTCAGCCGCTCGACGCCGGAATCGATACGCTGGGGGTAGGCCAGGGCCTGGGCGATAGGCGTGCGCATATCCGGATTACCCAATTGCGCCAGGACCGACTGGTCGGCGTACACCACCATCGAATGGACAATGCTTTGCGGGTGAATCAATACCTCGATCCGTTCCGGCGGCATTTCGAATAACCAGTGCGCCTCGATCACCTCCAAGCCTTTGTTCATCATGCTTGCACAGTCAACCGAGATCTTGCGCCCCATCCGCCATTTGGGGTGGGCGCAGGCCTGATCGGGAGTGACGCTGACCAAGGTTTCCACCGGGCGATTCAGGAACGGACCGCCAGACGCGGTCAGGATCAAGCGCTCCGGACGGCCCCCCGAGTGATTCGACAGGCATTGGAAAATGGCATTGTGTTCGCTGTCGACCGGCAACAACTGCGCTAGCGCTGTCGCTACGCTGCGCATGAACAGCGCGCCGGACATCACCAACGCCTCTTTGTTGGCCAGCAGAATACGCTTGCCGGCCTGCGCCGCAGCTAGCGTCGATGGCAGCCCGGCCCCCCCGACAATCGCGGCGACGACAGTATCGCATTGGCTGTCCGTGGCCACCGTCACCAGGGCAGCCGGACCATGGAGCACCTCGGTATTGCACCCTTGCGCTTTCAAGCGCCGCGATAGCCGCGCCGCTTCCTCTGCACTAGCCACCACCGCTACCTGCGGCCGGAAGGCCAGGCACTGCTGGTAAAGCCTGTCGACACTGTGATGCGCGGTAAGGGCGAAGACCGAAAAAAGCTCCGGGTGGCGGGCCACGACATCGAGCGTATTCTGGCCAATCGAGCCGGTCGCCCCGAGCAGGGTCAGTCGCTGGTTCATGCTTGTTTTCCCCGGCTATTGTCTGCCACGGGCAATCAGCTCACCGGAAGCGTCGGCGTGGCGTCCAAGCAACTCGGCCAGTGCCTGCCGTGCCTGGCCCTCCCGTCCATAGCGCGCTGCCACATAGGCATCCAGGAGCTGGGTGAACTCCCGGGCAATCGCCTTTCCCTTAAGCGTTAGCACTCGCTCGCCATCCATGTACACCGGGGCCGACGGATGCTCGCCGGCACCCGGCAGGGAAATGCCGATATCTGCCAGGCGACTTTCCCCCGGGCCGTTGACCACGCAGCCCATGACGGCCACCTGTAAATGCTCGACGCCGTTGAAGCGGAGTTTCCAGAGCGGCATTTGCTGACGCAGATAATCTTCGATCTGTTGGGCCAACTCCTGGAAAAAATGGCTGCTGGTACGCCCACAGCCGGGACAGGCCACCACCGATGGAGTGAAGGCCCGTAAACCCATGGTTTGCAGGATCTGCTGGGCCACCAGCACTTCACGAGTCCGTTCACCGCCGGGTTCGGGGGTGAGGGAAATACGCAAGGTATCGCCGATGCCCTCTTGCAGCAGCACGGCCAAGGCGGTGGATGAAGCGACGATACCCTTGGAGCCCATGCCGGCCTCGGTCAGCCCCAGGTGCAAGGCAAAATCGCAGCGCGCCGCCAGGTTGCGGTACACGGCGATCAGGTCCTGGACATGACTGACCTTGGCCGACAGTACAATCCGCTCCGCCGACAGACCGACTTCGATGGCCCGTTGCGCATTCTCCAGCGCCGAAACAACCAAGGCTTCACGCATCACCGCATCGGCCGCCAACGGCTTGGCGAGCGCGGCGTTACTGTCCATCATCCGCGCCAGCAGTTCCGGATCCAGACTGCCCCAGTTGACGCCGATGCGTACGGGCTTGCCGTAGCGGCAAGCCATTTCAATCATTTCGCAGAACTGCTCGTCGCGCCTGGCGCCCTTGCCGACATTGCCCGGATTGATCCGGTACTTGCCCAGTGCCTGGGCACATTCGGGGTAAGCCGCCAACAGGCGATGACCGTTGAAATGAAAATCACCGACCAGTGGAACCTGGATATCTCGGGCATCCAGCAACTCGCGAATCTTCGCGACCTGGGAGGCCGCCTCATGACCGTTCACCGTGATCCGCACCAGTTCGGCGCCGGCCAATGCCAGTTGCTCGACCTGCGCAGCCGTAGCCCGGGCATCGGCGGTGTCGGTATTGGTCATCGCCTGGACCACTATCGGACTGGCGCTGCCCATGGTCACGGGGCCGATACAGACCTGGCGGGTTCCACGCCGGGCAATATTGGCGTTCATCGCCCAGGCCCGTTGCGCAGGTCGTTGTAGCGAGGCACTCGCGACGACCAATCCAGATTGGCGCTCATCCACTCTTCCAGCATTTGCACGTAACGCCGGATCGCCTGTCGTTCGTCACTCGAAAAAGCCTGTTCCTCAATGAAAACGGCGACCCGCTTCTGCTCCCGTTGAAAACAATCGACACGTGCGTCCAACAATCTCAGCAGAAGGGCAACTGCATCATTGATAGACGAGTCCAGCCAGCGCTGGCAAACCACCACATAATTGTTGATCTCGCCATACTCGGCTTCCTTCTCATAGGAAAACAGATCGTTGACCAGTGTGATCACGTCGGTGGCGCTGTCTTGCAGCGTTTCGAACAGTCGGCTCTGATGGAAGATGGCGGGCAACTCGGCGTGATTGGCGTATTCGCCAGCCCTGAATACGACCCTCGCCGCCGAGGTGAAACGGCGCTGGTGAGCGTAAGCCAATGGATCGGGAAGTTCTGCGCAGGAACGCCTTTGCACCTCATGGGCAACCCAACTGAACAACATCCTGATCTCTTCGAGCAAGCGCCGTCCTCCCTCTCTGCTCATGACTTCGAGCATCGGCGCAATCATCAGCACGCCCGACCGTTCGAGGGCGGTCTGCGGACACGCCTCGCCAGGCGGCGCGCTGAGCAAAGAGAACACCCGCTCCAGCCTCTTGCGCCCCTCGTCGCTGGGCAGACTCAACGCCCCCTGGTCCAACCCGTCATCGAGCAGGAATAGCCAAAAAACCAGGCTGGTCAGGTGCTCCAGCTCAAGCGGCCCGACATCTGGAAACGCCCTGGCCACCAAGCCACAGGAACGATTACGTTCATACTCGCGCATGACACTTTCCACATTGTCGAATCCCATCGAGCGAAACCAGGAGCGGGAGGCCTCTTCAGCAATATCGTGATGAGGATTGATGCGCAACGAAAACGGTACGGACAGGCGAGGAAGAACGAAAGCGGACATGTGACCACTCCTTGAGGTACCTACTCATTGATTGCCAGGACAATCTTCATGATTGCCGACCGATCAAGCTGCGCGCGCCAATACTGAGCTCCGGCAAAGCCAGCGGCTGCAGCAGCGCAACCTGCTCTTGGAAAAGCCGGATCGAGGTGATAATGCCTTGGGCGTCCAGGCCACAGGCCGCCATCACCTGTTCGGGCGCACCATGCTCGATAAATTGATCGTCGAACCCCAGCTGCAACACCTGGCGGGGAATACCCGAAGCCGCCAACTGCTCGAGACACGCCGCCCCGGCGCCACCTTTCACGCAGCCCTCCTCGATCGTCACCAGCAAGTCATGGCTGCATGCCAGTGCTTCTATCAGGTCGATATCCAAAGGTTTGACGAAACGCATGTTGGCCACGCTTGCATCCAGTTCCAACGCGGCCGCAAGGCTTGGCTGCAGCATCGAGCCGAAGGCGAGGATGGCGATTCGTTCGCCTTGGCTGCGGCTCGATCGCCGGCGGATTTCGCCCTTGCCCAGCGGCAGGACGTTGAACTCGTTTTTCGCAACGCGGCCAGGGCCCGCTCCACGAGGATAACGCACCGCCACAGGTCCATCCTGGAGCAAGGCGGTGTGCAGCATCTGTCGACACTCGTTCTCGTCCGCCGGGGCCATGATGACCAAATTGGGCACGCAGCGCAGATAGGCGATATCGAACGCCCCGGTATGAGTGGCGCCGTCCGCCCCGACAATCCCGCCCCGGTCGACGGCCAATACCACCGGTAGGTTCTGAATCGCAATGTCGTGAATCAGCTGATCGTAGGCTCGCTGCAGGAAGGTCGAGTAGATCGCGACTACTGGCTTCAAGCCTTCTGTCGCAAGGCCAGCGGCGAAGGTCAGGGCATGTTGTTCGGCAATTCCCACATCGAAATACCGCTCGGGGAAGCGTCGCTCGAACTCCTCGAGGCCCGAGCCCTCGCGCATGGCCGGGGTGATCGCCATGATCCGTGGGTCGCGCTGCGCCTCGTCGCACAGCCAGCGGCCAAAGACTTGGGTGTAGCTCTGCTTTGCAGGGGCGACAGGCTGGATGCCCTGCTCCAGATTAAATTTACCCGGCCCGTGATACAGCACCGGATCAATCGCCGCCGGACTGTAGCCGTGCCCCTTCTCGGTGACGATGTGAAGTAATTGCGGCCCCCGCACGGCCCTGAGCGCTGTCAAAACCGAGATCAGTTCATTGAGGTCGTGACCGTCGACAGGGCCGGTGTAATTAAAGCCCAGGGCCTGAAACAGAGTCGCCGACGGCGTCGTACCCGCCAGCTGTGCCTCCAGTCGCCGGGCCCGCCCATCCTGGGTCGACTCACCACGCCGGATCCGCTTGATGCCGCCACTGGCCGAGCGTGTACAGCATCGAGCGGTCAGCTCGCCCAAATGGAGACGCAACGCCCCGACTGAGGCAGAAATCGACATATCGTTATCGTTGAGAATCACCAGAAACGGCAGGTCCGTGTGCAGGCCGGCATTATTCATCGCCTCATAGGCCATGCCGCCGCTTAACGCACCATCGCCGATGACCGCAATGCTGTGCCGATGCTCGCCTTTGCTTCGCGCCCCGAGTGCCATGCCCAATGCGGCGGAAATCGAAGTACTGGCATGGGCAGTGCCAAAGCAGTCGTACTCTGACTCTTGGCGCCGGGGGAAACCGGATATCCCGCCCCGTTGGCGAATTCCGGCCATAGCTTCGCGACGCCCGGTCAGTATCTTGTGCGGATAGGATTGATGCCCCACATCCCAGACGACCCGGTCGTGCGGCGTATCGAATACATAGTGCAGCGCAACGGCCAGCTCCACGCTGCCGAGATTGGCCGACAGGTGTCCGCCGGTCCTGGAAACACTGTGCAGGATAAAGGCGCGCAAATCATCGGCCACTGCGCCGAGCGCCCGAGGATGGAGAGCGCGCAAATCGCCAGGACTGTCGATGGTATTCAGTAGCTCGAACATGCCGAACTCCTTTTCATGTCTCAGTGCAAGCGATTGACGATCTGGTCAGCCAGCTCACGCAGGTAGGTCGCCCGGGCATCGAAACCGGCCAAAGCGGCATGGGCTTGCTCGTTCAACAGCCTGGCCAGGCGCCGCGAGGGATCCAGGCCAAACACCGAGACATAGGTGGGTTTATGGTCCTGCGCATCCTTGCCGGCGGTTTTCCCCAGCGTCGCCGAATCCTGGGTCACGTCGAGAATGTCATCGACGACCTGGAAGGCCAGGCCAATTGCTGTCGCATAACGATCCAACGCCTCAAGGTCCGCGTCGGACGGCTCGGCACAGAGCGCGCCCATGCGTACCGCGGCGCGAATCAGCGCCCCGGTCTTCATCTGGTACATCAGGTTCAGGACCGGGAGACCGATCACTGAACCGAGGCTGTCCAGATCGAGCATCTGCCCGCCACACAAGCCGTCCGGGCCGGCCGCCCGAGCGAGCGTCTCCATCAACAAGGCTTGCCGAGCGGGGGGGATCGGTGTGTGCCGCAAGGTCATGAATGCCTGCGTCAGCAATGCGCTCCCGGCCAGAATGGCAGTGGCCTCGTCAAACTGGATATGTACGCTGGGCCGGCCATGACGCAGGCTATCGTCGTCCATGGCCGGCAAATCGTCATACACCAGGGAACTGATGTGGACCATTTCCACCGCCGCGCCGACCGTGTCCAAAGCCTGTCGATCCGCCCCGAGAGCGACACCACTGGCCTGGCACAATAATGGACGCAGCCGCTTTCCACCACCAAAGACTGCGTAGCGCACGGCTTCGTGCAGCCGTGCGGGCGGCATCAATGCGCATGACAATTGAGCTTCGAGTTCGCACTCGAGTCGATCCAGCCCCGCCAGCCTCCAGTGGGCAAAGGCGCGCTGCCCCTCCTCGGTCGTCAACACATCGTGCACGTTTTGCATAACGGTGAACTCTAGAGCGCCTGATGGCCGATTGAGGGGGCCTCGACGGACAACACTTGCCAGGCACGGAGCCCCGCCAGGGTGTAGGTGTCGAAGATTTTGCGGAACCAGACCGTGTATTTGTCCGGGGCTGCGGCGATGCACCCAGGAATATCGGACAACGGTAGCCACTGCCAGGCCAGAGCTTCATCGGGATTAGCAATCGGTGGCGAGTCGCAAGTACCCACGAATAGATGATCGAACTCATGCTCGACCAAATCGTTCGAGACCTGTTCTCGATAAAGCAGCGATGCCACTTTCTTGAGTGGACAGCTCAGCCCCATCTCCTCGAACAAACGTCGTTGCGCGGCAGCGTGGGTCTGTTCACCCAGCCGGGGATGCCCGCAACAAGTATTGGTCCACAAGCCTTGGGAGTGGTATTTGCCAAGGGCACGCTGCTGCAACAGCAAACGACCGTCCTCGTCGAAGATAAAGATCGAGAACGCCCGATGCCGCAGGCCCTGTTGATGGATGAACAACTTATGCGCACTACCGGTCTCGCAATCATCCTCATCCACTAGAATGAGGGTTTCTTCCATCTTCAATTCTCCTTCAAAGCGGCTACCTAGCATGCACAAAGAATCTTCAATAATGCCAAGCTCTCAATACAGGAAGCGACTCGCCCCCTTTTTCAGGTATTGGAAAGGTACTCGCATCTCGTCAAATAGGATGCCGAACTTAAGGAGTCAGCGGGTGTTTTATAGCGCTCAACCTGACTCGACCAGTCATGACTTCCTTTTATAAAACCACAGAGTAAATCAATGTATGAATTAATGGCGCGACGTTCATACTCTGACACAGCAAGCAGTGACAGCTCATCCTTGTCAAGTTCAAAAATCCTGTAACTGTCGATGCATTTTTTTATCGAAAACTCCAAAGACTGCTCATATGAAAAACCATTTTGCTGCTGAATAATCAGCACGAAATTATTTTTTTCTTCTGCTGCAAGCTCGCGTTCCAAGGAAAAAATGTCGTTGATATAGATACATACGTCTGTGCATGCATCAAGGGCCTTCTGCGTCGTCGGATGATCGGCCAACGCCGGTGGCAACTCCAATCCGAGAGCCCATTGCGCGACATCAATAAAGGGACGAACGCCTATCGCGCGCCTTCTTATTTGAAAATAAGCATCCAAGTCCATGTATGAACCCTGCACTTGGATCGCAGCCTCGTCGATCCAGGCCGTCAAAAACTCATGCCAGGTCTGTTGAGTTTTTTCCCTCCATCGGCTGGACATGCCCTCACCATAGCGCTTCCAGGCATGTAACCAAGCCCTGACAATCGGGTTGCTCATCTGATGATGCGATTCGATGGGGTCCAGCGTGACGGCGACAAGTGAGGTGACAAGCCTGACAACTCGCTCGGGCGCTTTGGCGTGAACAGAACAGTAATCATCCAGGAAAACGGTAATGCCTGCCATGTCGGCCGCCAAGCACAAGCCACTATAAGGAATCTGCGGAAATATATACGTCATGGCACTGACTGCCCCTTGCCGAGAATAATCTTGTGCTACTTTCGGCTCGCTGATCAGACCCATTTCCTGCAACCAGTTCAAATGCCACACATGAACATCTTCGGCGCGGGGATGAATACGAAAAGGTATTGATGTTTCCAGATCGAAAAAGGGCATGTTGTTTCCTTCCGACAGCATTAAGTGACGCAAGGGCTAAATACCCGAGTGAAATTCTGTCCGTTTTTTTTTCGCGCGAGTAACAATGCTCGAGACAGTCCATACCTAGGGTATGAGCGCGATCGATGCAACGGTCTTTGCTGGGAAATAGACGTACTGCCAGTCTCGCTATCATACGTCCCCAACAGAACGATGAGGTGCTCCATGGTGTGGACTCCGCAAAGTCTTCACCACTGGATAGATAGCAGGCCAGAATACTTGGGAACTTCAGACTTTTAATTAATACGTCTATCGAGTGTAGTTCGCCTCTGGCTGGGCGCAAGCGCGTAAAGGTTGCTCACTCCACCGCTCGTCGCATGCTCAGCGACGGAGAATGTTCGATTACCGAACAACTTTGCCATCGCTCATTCATCGAGCGAATTGACCAAATTAACCGACTGGTACATTTTATCTCCTCATAAGCCAACGGCCTTCCGTCGAGCTCACAATAACAATGGAGATACCAATGCCGCCTATCGTTCTGGTGCTCAACGGCCCGAACCTGAACCTGCTCGGCACTCGCGAGCCGGCGACCTACGGACACGAAACCCTGGCGGATATTTCTGCCTTATGCGGCCGCGCCGCCGAAGAGTTCGGCCTGGCCGTGGAGTTTCGCCAGACCAACCAGGAAGGCGAGCTGATCGACTGGATTCATGGCGCCCGTGGCCGATGTGCCGGCATCATCATCAATCCCGCAGCCTGGACTCACACCTCCGTCGCTATCCGCGACGCCTTGGTCGCCAGTGAAGTCCCGGTAATCGAAGTGCACCTGTCCAACGTCCACGCCCGGGAAACGTTCCGTCATCACTCTTTCGTCTCATCAGTGGCCATTGGCGTGATGTGTGGGTTCGGCAGCCACGGCTATCGCCTGGCCCTGGAACATTTCAGTCAGCGGTTGAAGGGTTGATGCGCATGTCGAATATCACTGTGCTGGCCGGCCTGATCGGCGCGGGTATCCAGGCGTCTCGCACGCCGGCGCTGCATGAGCACGAAGGCGATGCCCAAGGCATGCGTTACCTGTATCGATTAATCGATCTTGATGCGCTGAAGCTCGAGAGCGGCGCCCTGCCCGACTTGTTGATAGCCGCCGAACGCATGAGTTTTACCGGACTGAACATCACCTTCCCATGCAAACAGGCGATCATCCCATTGCTGGACGAATTATCGCCCGAAGCCAGCGGAATCGGCGCAGTGAATACCGTGGTGCTCAAAAACGGCAAACGCATCGGCCACAACACCGATTGCCTGGGATTTGCAGAGGGCTTTCGTCGTGGCCTGGGCGACGTTTCGCGCCGCCACGTCGTCCAGATGGGGGCCGGCGGTGCAGGTGCAGCAGTTGCCCACGCGTTGCTGGCCGAAGGCGTGGGGACATTGAGCATCTTTGATGTCGAAGCCAGCCGTGCCGAGGCACTGGCGAACAATCTGAATCAACAGTTCGGCGCCGGTCGCGCCCGGGCCGGCCAGGATTTGACCAGTGCCATGGTCGAGGCCGATGGGTTGGTGAATACCACGCCGATGGGCATGGCGAAACTGCCTGGCATGCCAGTGCCGGTCGAGCTGTTGCGAAGCGAATTATGGGTGGCGGAAATCGTCTATTTCCCGCTGGAAACCGAACTGTTGCGCAACGCCCGGGCCTTGGGTTGCCGCACGCTGGACGGCGGCACCATGGCGGTGTTCCAGGCAGTCAAGGCGTTCGAGCTGTTCAGCGGCGTGGCACCGGATGCCCAGCGGATGCTGGCGCACTTCCAGAGCATGAATCAGTGAAAACCTGTGGGGGCCTACTCGCCCCCACAAGGTTCAGGCCTGCAGATACCGCAACACCGATTCGCAAACCATCTGCCGATGGCGCTGCTTGATCACTTCGTCCGAAAGATCAATCTGAAAGATCTCACCGAACGTCTGGCGGTTGGACACCCGGTAGAAACAGAACGAGCTGATCAGCAAATGTACATCCAGCGGCTCGAGGCCGGCACGGAACACGCCCTCTTCGGCGCCGCGACGCAGAATCACGCCAAGGGAATCGAGGATGGTATTGGTCATCGCCTTGATCGTACCGGACTGCTTGACGTATTCGGCGTTGTGGATGTTTTCGATGCAGACGATGCGCACGAAATCCACGTTGCGGTCGTGGTGGTCAAAGGTGAACTCCACCAGGCGGCGGATCGCATCGACCGGCGCCAGCTCCGCCAGGTGCAGGCGGCTCTCGGTGGTACGGATATCTCCGTAGAGTTTTTCCAGCACCTCGACGTACAGCTGTTCCTTGCTGCCGAAGTAGTAATAGATCATGCGCTTGGAGGTGTGGATGCGCTCGGCGATGGCGTCGACCCGCGCGCCGGCCAGCCCTTGCTGGACGAACTCGACGATGGCTTCCTGAAGAATGTTCTCCCGGGTTTTCTCCGGGTTGTTCTTGCGACTCTTGCGCGGCGCGGCGACAGGTTCTTCGACGACTGCGGAAAGCTCTGGATTCATAGTCATTGCGGGCTCACGGCCATCACTGCACAGGTCGGCGATTATGGGCCGCACCGCGCAGCGAAGGAAGCCACGGCGTCGCCCATTGCCGCCGCGTTTACGATTTCCCTACAACTTGGCGTGCCGCACCCCACCGCTGCGGGACTTGGCCATCGCTGCCAGCCGCACCGCGACGTTGGCCGCGCCGTAACCGGCATAGCCGTTCTTGCGCTGGATGATCTCGAAGAAAAACCGCCCTTCGAACGGTTCGGTGTAGACGTGGAAAAACTCGCCACCCTGAGCGTCACGGTCGTACAACACGTTGAAATACGCCAGTTCGCTGAGAAACTCGTCGTCGAAATCGAAACGCGCCGCCAAGTCGTCATAGTAGTTCAACGGAATGTCCAGCAACGGCACGCCCGCCTCCTTGGCGCGGCTGACTTGGGCGAAAATGTCATCGCAATCGAAGGCGATGTGATGCACACCTGAACCGCGATAACTCGACAGCGCATGTGAAATCGCGGTGTTACGGTTCTCGGAAATGTTCAACGGCAAACGGATCGAACTGCAGCGGCTGCGCAACGCACGGCTTTTGACCAGGCCGTAGGGATCGGGCAGCACCACTTCATCGTCAGCCTCGAAATCCAGCAGGCTCTTGTAGAACAGTACCCAACTGTCGAGGCTATCGGCCGGCAGCGCCATCGCCATGTGATCGATTCGCTTGAGCCCGGCGCCGATCACCGCACCCGGTTGCAGGTTGAAATCGGTGCCATAAACATCGGCGTCCTGATCCACCAGGTAGATCAGGCTGCCGTCCGGCGCACGCACCGCCGCGAGTTCCAACTCATTGGGCCCTACCAGGCCACGATAAGGCTGGCCCTTGTAGGCGACAGCCCGCTCCAAGGCACAAGCGCTGTCCTGAACCCGCACCGCCGTCGCGCACAGCGACGGGCCGTGGGCTTCGAAAAAGTTGTGGGCGAAGGAATACGGCTCACTGTTGAGGATCAGGTTGATATCGCCCTGGCGCAACAGGCTGACATTCTTGGAGCGGTGCAGTCCCGCCTTGACGAACCCCAACTGCTCCAGCCAATGGGAGAGCTTGGCGCCGAGGTTGTCGTCCACAGCGAATTCCAAGAACTCGATGCCCTCATATTCACTGGCTGGCGGCGTCGTGAACAGGATATCGCTGTTTTGAACAGGCGCTTCCGCGGCCAGCCGCTGACGGGTTTTTTCCTCCAGGTATAGTAGCGACCGCAAACCGTCGGCAGCGTTGGCCCTTGGTGGCGCGGCGCGAAATCCGTCGTTGAAGATTTCCAGCGACAGCGGCCCGGTGTAGCCGCTCTTGATGATCGGTGCCAGGAAGCCCGGCAGGTCGAATTCGCCCTGCCCCGGGAAGCAACGGAAATGCCGGCTCCATTCCAAGACGTCCATCGCCAGGATGGGCGCGTCGGCCATTTGCACGAAGAAAATTTTCTCGCCAGGGATCTCCGCAATGGCGCTCGGGTCGCCTTTGAGGGACAAGGTGTGGAAGCTGTCGAGCAATACGCCGAGGCTCGGATGATCGGCCTGGCGCACGATGTTCCAAACCTGTTGATAAGTATTCACGTGCCGGCCCCAGGCCAATGCCTCATAACCGATGCGCAAGCCCCGCGCGCCGGCGCGCTCGGCCAGTAGCCGCAGGTCATCGATCAGGATTTGCTCATCGCCAACGCTGTCGGCCGAGGCATTGCTGCACACCAGCACGAGATCGGTGCCCAGCTCCTGCATCAGGTCGAATTTGCGCTCGGCCCGCTCCAGGTTGCGCGCCAGGCGTTCACGACGGCAGCCTTCAAAGTCGCGAAACGGCTGGAACAAGGTGATGGCAATGCCCAAGTCGGCGCACATTTGCCTGATTTCCCGAGGGCTGCCGTCGTAATAGAGAAGGTCGTTCTCGAAAATCTCCACCCCGTCGAAACCGGCGGCGGCAATGGCTTCGAGTTTTTCCGGCAGGGTACCGCTCAACGAAACGGTGGCAATGGAACGCTGCATGAATTCGGCTCCCGGGACAGGCGTCGGCTACAAAAGTGCGCCGCTTTTTAAAAGAGTCAGCCGATTATTGGGCTGCCGGTTTCTTTGAGCAATTCAATATGTACCATCCAGTTAGTTTTTTGGGCGATTATCGAACACAATGCCCGATTAACGAATTGACGATTTTTTAGCCACTGCGCACCATCGACCCCACATTGACGCTGGCTTGAACTGCCGTCTCAATGGCAAACCCAGACCACACCATAAGAATTTCAAGAACGGGTGCACCTATGATTCCTTCCCAAAGTTCCCGCCTGGCCCCCGGCCTGGGTGCCTCCACCGAAAGCGTCGGCGACAAGATCCGCGGCGCCATGGCGGTGGGCAAGACCCGTTGGGGCATGCTCGCCCTGGTGTTTTTTGCCACCACCCTGAATTACATCGACCGCGCCGCACTGGGCGTAATGCAGCCTATTCTCGCCAAGGAAATGAGTTGGACGGCGATGGATTACGCCAATATCAATTTCTGGTTCCAGGTCGGCTATGCCATCGGCTTCGTGTTGCAGGGTCGGCTGATCGATCGGGTTGGCGTCAAGCGCGTGTTCTTCTGCGCCGTGCTGCTCTGGAGCCTGGCGACCGGCGCCCACGGCCTGGCGACCTCGGCGGTAGGTTTCATGGTTTGCCGCTTCATCCTCGGCCTGACCGAAGCTGCCAACTATCCCGCCTGTGTAAAAACCACGCGGCTGTGGTTCCCGGCTGGCGAACGCGCCGTGGCCACCGGTATTTTCAACGCCGGCACCAACGTCGGCGCAATGTTCACGCCGATGCTGTTGCCGCTGATCCTGCACGTGTGGGGCTGGCAGGCCGCGTTCCTGTGCATGGCCGCGCTGGGCGGGATCTGGTTGCTGTTCTGGGGTCTGAAATACTTCAACCCGGAAGATCACCCGAGCGTCAAACAGTCAGAACTGGACTACATCCAGGCCCAGGACGAACCGGATCAGGCCCGCGTGCCGTTCTCCCGGATCCTGCGCATGCGCGGCACCTGGGCATTCGCCCTGGCCTACTCGATCACCGCGCCGGTGTTCTGGTTCTACCTTTACTGGCTGCCGCCATTCCTGAACCAGCAATACAACCTGGGCATCAACGTGACCCAGATGGGCATCCCGCTGATCATCATCTACCTTACCGCCGACTTCGGCAGTGTCGGCGGCGGGATTTTGTCTTCGTTCCTGATTGGCCGCGGAGTCAATCCGATCAAGGCACGGCTGCTCTCCATGCTGCTGTTTGCCTGCTGCATCGTCGGCGTGATCATGGCCGCCGGCTCCAGCAGCCTCTGGGTAGCGGTGTTTGCCATTTCCCTGGCGATCGGCGCGCACCAGGCCTGGACCGCGAACATTTGGAGCCTGGTGATGGACTACACGCCCAAGCACATGATGAGCACGGTCTTCGGCTTCGGCGGCATGTGCGCAGCCATCGGCGGGATGTTCATGACTCAGTTGGTGGGGCACATCCTGACGATCACCAATAACAACTACACCGTGCTGTTCACCCTGATTCCGGCCATGTATTTCATCGCGCTGATCTGGATGTACTTCATGGCGCCGCGCAAGGTTCCTACTCTGGAAAACTGATACTGGGACCAGCTCCGGGCAACCAAGCCGAGCACATTTGTGGCGAGGGGATTTATCCCCGCTGGGCTGCGCAGCAGCCCCCAAAACAGAGGAATGCGGTGAGCCAGACACGCCGCAATCTCAGTTCTTGGGGCTGCTGCGCAGCCCAACGGGGATAAATCCCCTCGCCACAGGTGTTAACCATGTCCGCGGGCCAAACAGGGACTTATGTAGCGGTTACTTGCGCCGCTGCTGCCACGCCGCCGCCAACCCACTCAAGCAGATCAGGGTAATGCCGACGACGGTGGTCAGCGTCGGCGTATGGCTGAACAACAACCAACCCAGCAGCCCGGCGAAGACAATCTGGCAGTACCCGAACGGCGCCAGCAGCGCCGGGGCGGCGAAACGGAATGCCTGGGTCAGCATCAGGTGCGCGGTCATCCCGCATGCACCCAGCGCCAGCATCATCACCGCGTGCGTCAGGCTCGGCACTTGCCAGAAGAACGGCACCAAAGCGCTCATAACCAATGTGTTGCACAGGCCGGCGAAAAAGTTGCTGGTGGTCGGGCTGTCGATCTCGCTGAGCTTGCGCGTCAGCAACTGGTAGAAACAGAAAAACAGCGCCGAACAAAACGGCAACAACACTGCTGGCGTGAACAGATCACCACCGGGGTGAACGATGATCAGCACCCCGATAAACCCGAAGATAACCGCAATCCATTGACCCCGCGTGACGTGCTCGCCAAGCAGGGGCACCGACAACGCGGTGACCAGCACGGGCGCGAGGAAGTTGACCGCCGTCGCCTCCGCCAGCGGGATGTACATCAGCGCGGTGGTGAAGAACAAACTGGTGCCCAACAGGCACAACGCCCGCGCCAACTGCCACAACGGGCGTTTGGTACGCAGCACGCGCAGCCCCGAGCGCGGCAGGAAAATTCCAGCCATCAACAAGGTGTGCACGACATAACGTGCCCAGACCACCATGACGATCGGATAGAAACCCGAGAGGTATTTGGACAACGCGTCATGACTGGAGAACAGAAACGTTGCGACCAGAATAAGCACGATGCCCTTGAAAGCCTGATTGACGCCGGAGAGCGGAGTGCTGATGGTCATAGGGAAACCTGCGTTGCTTGATGTAAAGGTCGTGTCGCGCGGTGCAGTTATTGGGCCAGCGAGGGTTCCGATAGTTCTGGATCCGAAGTGTAATGAAAAATCCGCAGCCAGGCAGGGTTCGGCTCAGCGCTGAACCAAACTCCGCACCGGTTGCCTGACAGCTCAGGCACGGCGCGCACCTTGCGCCCCTAAAGACTAGACTGCGCCATAGCGGTCATCTCTTCGCACGCTCATTCAGAGGATTTCCCACATGTTATGGAAAAAAGGTCGCCGCAGTGACAACGTGGTGGACGCCCGTGGTGACGGTGGGGGCGGCGGAGGGATGCGTTTTGGTGGCGGCAAGGGATTGAGCCTGACGGCCATTATCCTGATCGTCGGCATTGGCTGGGTTACCGGCCAGGACCCCATGCAAATCCTCGGGCAGCTCGCCGGGCAGATGGACCAGGGCTCTGCCCCTGCTTCGTCGCAAACACGCCAGGCGCCACCGGCCAACGATGAACAGGCTGAATTCGTGCGCTCCATTCTCGGCGATACCGAAGACACCTGGGGCCAGGTGTTCCAGCAAGCGGGGCGCCAGTACCAGCAACCGAAGCTGGTGTTGTTCAGTGGTCGGGTCAACTCGGCGTGCGGCCAAGCGTCCTCGGCGACCGGCCCTTTCTATTGCCCGGCGGATCGGCAGGTCTATCTGGACATGAGTTTCTTCAAGGAAATGTCCCAGCGTTTCTCCGCCGCTGGCGATTTCGCCCAGGCCTACGTCATCGCCCACGAAATCGGCCACCACGTGCAGACGCTGCTCGGTGTGTCGGCAAAAATCCAGGAAGCCCGTCAACAAGGCCGGCAAATGGAAGGCGACGGTGGCTTGCTCGTGCGCCAGGAATTGCAGGCCGACTGCCTGGCCGGCGTCTGGGCCTACCACGCGCAAAAACGCCTGAACTGGCTTGAGCCAGGGGACATCGAAGAGGCCCTGAACGCCGCCAACGCGATCGGCGACGATCGGCTGCAGCAGCAAGGCCAGGGCCGCGTAGTCCCGGACTCTTTCACTCACGGCACTTCGGCGCAACGGGTTCGCTGGTTCAAGACCGGTTTCGCCCAAGGCCAGGTGAGCCAATGCGACACCTTCGCGGCGAAAACCTTGTAATGAGATGGGCGGCATTGCTCGGGTTGACGCTGTGCTGCATGGCACAGGCAGAGGAACACGGTGTAAACGCCATCGCCCAGGGTCGGCTGCAATTCAAGGGCGGCGCGATGGCCGCCGCCGTGAGTCCGCCTCCTTCTTCGATCCAACGGGTGCTGATCATCCTCCACGGTCGGCTGCGCAATGCCGACACTTATCTGCACAGCGCTGAAAAAGCCGCCGCGCAGGCCGGTCAATCGGCGACGACCTTGATCATCGCCCCGCAGTTTCTCAACGAACACGACGTGGCGCGCCATCAATTGCCTGCCGACATCCTGCGCTGGCAGGGCAATGAGTGGATGGCGGGAGGCCAATCCACGGGGCCGGATCCGGTCAGCTCATTCCAGGTGCTGGACGACATCGTCGCGCGGGTCAGCGACCGGCAACAGTTCCCCGAAGTGAAGGAGATCGTCATCGCCGGTCATTCCGGCGGCGCCCAAGTGGTGCAGCGTTATGCCCTGCTCGCCCATGGCCCATCCCGTATTGCGCCACGCTTTGTCGTCGCCAACCCATCGTCCTACGCCTACCTCGATGCGCAACGCCCGATGGCGTTCGACCCTGCCAGTTGCCCGACTTTCAACCGTTGGAAATATGGCCTGGAAAACCTGCCGGCCTATGCGACCGGCCAGACGGCGGCCCAGCTTGAAGACCGTTACATCAAGCGCGACATTGTCTATCTGCTGGGGCAACAGGACATCGACCCGGAACACCCGGCGCTGGACAAAGGCTGTGAAGCTCAAACCCAGGGCGCGTATCGACTGCTGCGTGGGAAGTTCTTTTTCGACTACCTGAGCCGGCGTCATCCGCAAGGATTGAGCCAGCGGCTCGTCGAGGTGCCCGGTGTCGGGCACGATGGGAACGGAATGTTCAATTCACCCGAGGGGCTGAAGGCATTGTTTGGTCAGTGAACCCTCGCGAGTCTGCCCGCGAGCAAGATCCGCCCTTCAAGCGAGCATCCGTCGCAGTTCCGCACAATCACGCGCATGCCAGTCCGTCAGTTCGGGCCACGGGTTGTCTGGCAGGTTTACCAGCACCGTCCGCGCCCCCGCCGCACGGCCGCAGTCCAGATCGAAACGATAGTCGCCGACCATGACCATCGTCTCCGGCGCCACGCTCCAGGCTTCGGCCAGTTTCAACAGGCCACCGGGATGGGGCTTGGGCGGCGCTTCGTCGCGACCCAGCACGTCCTCCACGGCAAAACAATCCGCCAGGCCGATGGCCTCAAGGGTGACGTGGGCCAGCTCGCGGGCGTTGCGGGTCAGGATGCCCAGGCGATAACCCCGACCGGCCAACTCGCGCACCAACTCGACCGCACCGGGCGCTGGCTTGGACCCCAGGGCCAAGTCCCGCTCATGTTCCAGCAGCCAGGCATGCTTGGCCGCCGCTTCCCCTGCCGGCAATGCCGCCAGATGCGTGAGGATGTCGTCTTCGGGCGGGATCGCCAGGGCCACGCGGATCGCGGCGAAATCATGCACGGCGATGGTCAGCGTACCGTCCATATCGAACACCCAGTGCCGCACATCGGACAGGCTCATGCCCAATCCTTGCGATGGCGGATCAAGCCTTCCTGGGTCACCGAAGCCACCAATTGCCCGGCGCGATTGAACACGCTGCCCCGAGAGAATCCACGGGAATTGCCGGCCCATGGACTGTCCATGGCGTAGAGCAGCCAGTCATCGGCGCGCAGGTCGGCATGGAACCACAACGCGTGATCGAGGCTGGCGACCTGCATGTCTTTCTGCCAGACCGATTTGCCGTGTGGCAGCATCGAGGTGGTCAACAGGCCGAAATCCGACGCGTAGGCCAGCAGGTATTTATGCAGCGCCGGCGAATCCGCCAGGGCGCCATCGGCACGAAACCAAACGTATTTGACCGGGTCGGCCGGCTGCGGGTTGTAAGGATCTTTTTCCGTGACCGGGCGCACCTCGATCGGCTTGGGGCACAGCAGTTTTTCACGCATGTGCTCGGGCAACAGGTGCGCCCGCTGCTGGGTCAGCTCAAGCTCCGAGGGCAAGTTCTCCGGCCCGACGACTTGCGGCATGGTGCTTTGATGTTCAAAGCCTTGCTCGTCGTACTGGAACGACGCGCTGCAGGTAAAGATCGGGTTGCCCTTCTGGATCGCCGTGACCCGACGGGTGCTGAAGCTGCCGCCGTCACGCACGCGATCGACTTGATAGACCACCGGCAACGCCGCATCGCCCGGGCGCAGGAAGTAACCGTGCATCGAGTGCACATGGCGCGCCTCTTCCACGGTCTGGCTGGCCGCCGACAACGACTGGCCCAACACCTGGCCGCCGAACAACTGGCGGAACCCCAAGTCCTGGCTGCGACCGCGAAACAGGTTCTCCTCGATCGGTTCCAGGGTCAGCAGGTCGACCAGATCTTCCAACACGTGGCTCATTCAGACTTTCCTCACAACAGCACAAAACCGCGCAGGCTGCGCTGCGGCGGCGGATCGATGATTGGCCCGGGCCATTGTGGCGGGCATTGTAGACGTCCGTGTCGGCTAACCGTGCAGGGTCTGCAGCCACTGCTCGCGGTTGATTCGGTAGAGCACATGGTGACGCAATGGATGGCCGACCGCGAGCTTTGGATGTTCGAAATCATCGGCCGGGTCATGCAGCATACCGATGGCTTGCATGACTTTCTGCGATGGCAAGTTATCCACAGCGGCAAACGCCACGACTTCGTCCAGCCCCAGGCGGTCGAACCCACAGCGCAACGCCGTCCACGCGGCTTCGCTGGCGTAACCCAAGCCCCAATGCTCCCGGGCCAGGCGCCAGCCGATCTCGACCGCGGGGGTGAAATGCGCGTCGAACCCGACCACGCCCAACCCGGTGAAGCCAATGAAGGCGCCGGTGTCCTTGCGCTCCAGCGCCCACAAGCCAAAACCGTGCTCGGCGAAATGCCCGCGCACCCGGCCGATCAGCGCGGCGCTTTCCAGGCGGCTCAGCGGTGCCGGAAAATAACGCATCACTTGGGGATCGGCAGACATCGCCGCAAACGCCGGCAAATCATCATCGCTCCACTGTCGCAGTATCAGCCGTGCGCTTTCCAGTTCCAGTATCGGCTCCATTTTCACTCCCTTTCCATGCCCAGAGTTTACATCGCTGGTAGGATCCGTCACTCAATCGCCACTGAAAACACCATGCCGCTGCCGCTGATCTACCACGAAGACTACAGCCCCGAATTTCCCCCGGAGCACCGCTTCCCCATGGACAAGTTTCGCCTGCTGCGCGACCACTTGGTGGACAGCGGCCTGACCCGGGACGCGGACCTGTTGCGTCCGGCGCTGTGCCCGCCGGAGATTCTCGCCCTGGCCCACGATCGCGCTTATATCGAACGCTATATGGGCGGCGAGTTGTCCCGCGAAGACCAACGGCGCCTCGGCCTGCCCTGGAGCGAAGCCTTGGCCCGGCGAACGGTGCGCGCCGTCGGCGGTTCACTGCTGGCCGCCGAACAAGCGCTTGAGCATGGGCTGGCCTGTCACCTGGCCGGCGGTACGCATCACGCCCACTACGACCACCCGGCGGGCTTTTGCATCTTCAACGACCTGGCGGTGATCAGCCGCTACTTCCTGGCCAGTGGCCGGGTCTCGCGAGTGCTGATTTTCGATTGCGATGTGCATCAGGGCGACGGTACGGCTCGAATACTCCATGACACCCCGGACGCCGTGACAGTTTCCTTGCACTGCGAAAAGAATTTTCCTGCACGCAAGGCGCATAGCGATTGGGACATCCCCCTGCCGATGGGCATGGGTGACGACGCGTACCTGAGCGTCGTCGATGACGCCCTCAACTACCTGCTGCCGCTCTATCAGCCGGACCTGGTGCTGTATGACGCCGGGGTTGACGTTCACAAGGACGATGCCCTCGGTTACCTGAAGTTGACCGATGAAGGCCTCGCTGCCCGGGATGAAAGCGTGATGCGCCATTGCCTGGGGCGGGACATCCCGGTAGTCGGCGTGATCGGCGGCGGCTACAGCAAGGACCGCAAAGCCTTGGCCCGCCGTCATGGAATCCTGCACCACAGCGCACAAAAGGTCTGGATGTCATCAGGCTGCAACTGAAATCTGCGCTTTACCCACAATGGCTGTGGAATGGCCTGTGGATAACCTGAGCGAAACGACTTACAGCCTGTGTTGCCTCTAGCCCGCGCCGGACTGGTTGTTTTTTGATCAACCTAAGCGCAGACGCTCCCGGAAGAACCGGTGCTGCTAGAATGCTGCGCCTATTCCAGCCCCAAAGTTCAAATCATGACCTCGATTGCCCAAGCCTCTTCTCCAAACGTCGCCATCATCGGCGGTGGTCCCGCCGGTCTGATGGCGGCCGAGGTGTTGAGCCAGGCCGGCATCCAGGTCGACCTGTACGACGGCATGCCATCGGTGGGTAGGAAGTTTTTGCTGGCCGGTGTCGGCGGGATGAACATTACCCACTCGGAAGCGTTCCCGGCATTCCTGTCCCGCTACGGCGAACGCGCGTCGAACGTCGCCCCGCTGTTGCGGGCGTTCGGGGCGGATGAGTTGTGCAGATGGATTCACGGCCTGGGCATCGAGACCTTTGTCGGCAGCTCGGGGCGGGTATTCCCTACGGACATGAAAGCCGCGCCGCTCTTGCGCGCCTGGCTCAAACGCTTGCGCGATGCCGGCGTGGTGATCCACACACGCCATCGCTGGCTCGGTTGGAACATCGACGGCAGCCTGCGTATCGCCAGTCCAGACGGTGAAAAGTCGCTGCAGCCCAACGCGACGTTGCTGGCATTGGGCGGCGGCAGCTGGTCACGCCTGGGATCCGACGGTGCCTGGATGCTGGAGCTGGAACAGCGCGGTATTGCCCTGGCGGCCTTGCAACCGAGCAACTGCGGATTCGACGTGCCGGCCTGGAGCGATCTGCTGATCGGCAAATACGCCGGCGCCCCGCTCAAGAACATCGCCATCGGTCTCAACGACGACGTGCCGCGCCTCGGCGAATGCGTCATCACCGCCACTGGCCTGGAAGGCAGCCTGATCTATGCACTGTCGGCGCGGATTCGGGAGGCTATCAACCGGTATGGACACGCCACTGTTCATCTGGATCTGCTGCCGGGCCGGCCTGTGGACAAAATTCTTCAAGCGCTGGGCAAGCCGCGCGGCTCACGCTCGATGGCCAAGCACTTGCACAGCCAGCTGGGGATCGATGGGGTCAAAGCGGCGTTGTTGCGAGAACTCACGTCTGCCGATTGCTTCACCGACATGGCGCGGCTGGCCCAGGCGATCAAGGCCTTGCCCGTTACCCTGGTGAAAACCCGCCCGCTGGACGAAGCCATCAGCAGCGCCGGAGGCGTGACCTTCGAAGCCTTGGATGAGCGCCTGATGCTCAAGCAACTTCCCGGGGTTTTCTGCGCGGGGGAAATGCTCGATTGGGAAGCGCCGACCGGGGGGTATTTGCTCACAGCGTGCTTTGCCAGTGGCCGGGCGGCGGGGTTGGGGATGGTGGAGTTTCTGCGAAACAGCGGCAAGTTATAAGCTGCAAGCTGCAAGCCTGAAGCCGCGTGCGTCCAACTTGCCGCTTGCCGCTTACAACTTGCAGCTGCCGTCAAGGCTTCCTCTTGCGTGGCCCAGTATTGAACACCGGCACTTTTCGCACAGGCTTCACCGAAGGTTCGACCGGTCCCGAGTCGCCACTGTCCACCCACTTGCCCAGGTTGCGCTTGCCGCCGCTGCCTTGGGTTTTCGGTTTCTTCGGCTTTTTCGGTTTCTTGACAACCTGGCCGCTGGCATCGGTGTCCGGCACGCGGTGTTCAGGCTCGAAGTCGTGTTCCATCTGCCGAGGCAATGTCTGACGGGTCAGGGTTTCGATGGCTGACAGCAGGTTCACTTCATCGGCGCAGACCAGGGAAATCGCCTGCCCCGTGGCGCCCGCCCGTCCCGTGCGGCCAATGCGATGGATGTAGTCCTCGGCAACGATTGGCAAATCGAAGTTCACCACCAGCGGCAAATCCTCGATATCCAGCCCGCGTGCGGCAACGTCGGTCGCCACCAGGATTTGCACTTCGCTGGCCTTGAACCGGTCCAGCGCACGTTGGCGGGTGGCCTGGGGTTTGTCGCCATGAATGCCATCGGCGTTGACGCCCAGTGCTTGGAGTTTTTCCACCAAGGCATCGACACCGTTGCGGGTCTTGGCGAACACCAGCACTTGCTTCCACTTGTGCTTGCGCATCAGGTGGACGAACAGTTCCGGCTTGCGTTTCTTGTCGACCGTCACCACCCACTGCTTGACGGTGTTTGCCGCCACGTTGCGCGGGCTCACTTCGATGCTCAGCGGATCGTTGAGCATCTGCCCGGCCAGCAGGCGGATCGCGTCGGAAAACGTGGCCGAGAACAGCAGCGTCTGGCGCTTCTTCGGCAGTGCCTTGTAGATGTTTGCCAACTCTTCGGAGAAACCCAGGTCGAGCATGCGGTCGGCTTCGTCCAGCACCAGGGTCTGCAACTGGTTGAACTTCAGCGCGTTCTGGCGGAACAGATCGAGCAAGCGCCCAGGCGTGGCAACCAGCAGGTCGACGCCTTTGCGCAACTTCATCATCTGTGGGTTGATGCTGACGCCACCGTACACGGCGTAGGTGCTCAGCGGCAGGTTCTGCGCATACTGGCGCACGCTTTCATGAACCTGCTCGGCCAACTCGCGGGTCGGCACCAGGATCAGTGCCCGTACCGAATTGGCGGTCACCTTTGGCCCTTCGGTGGTCAGCAGCTGCAACAGCGGCACGGCGAAACCGGCGGTCTTGCCGGTGCCGGTCTGGGCCGCGGCCATCAGGTCGCGACCAGCGAGCACCGCCGGCATGGCTTCGGCCTGGACGGGCGTCGGCGTCTGGTAGCCGAGCGTCTCGAGGGCGCGCAGCAGGGGTTCGATCAGGCCAAGGGTGGCGAAAGTCATGGAGATACCGTAGGAAAAATCAGCGCAAGGTGTGCAATGCGCGGCAGTTTACCCTAAATCAGGATTCGGCCGGTGCAGGCTTGGGCTTGCGCCACTGCGGCAAGCCGATCAACACCACGGCGCTAATGATCACCAGCATCGCCAAGGCCTCCTCGACGCCAATGGTTTCTCCGGCGAAAACAATCCCCAGCAACACCGCCACCGCCGGGTTGACGTAGGCATAGCTGGTCGCCGCTGCCGGACGCACGTGCTTGAGCAGGTACATGTAGGCGTTGAAGGCGATGATCGAGCCGAAACCGATCAGATAGACCAGCGCGAACCAGCCTTCCAGCGGCGGCATGTGATCCAGGCGCTCGCCACTGGCGAAACTGGCGATCAACAGCACCACGCCGGCGACCAGCATTTCCACGGCACTGGCCATCGCCCCGGCCGGTAACGGCAAGTGTTTGCTCAATACCGAGCCAAAGGCCCAGGAAGCCGCCGCGAAGACCAGCAAAGCCGCCCCCAACGGACTCGATTGCAAGTTGGAACCCAGGTTGAGCATGGCAATGCCGATCAATCCCAACACAATCCCTGCCCATTCCAGACGGGTATTACGCGCGCCCCAGAAATAGCCGCAGAGCAAGGTAAACAAAGGCACCGTCGCCACGGCCAACGCCGCCACCCCAGACGCCACGCCCATGTGCTCGGCGACACTCACCGCACCGTTGCCGAACGTCAGCAGCAGCACGCCAATGAGTGCCCCGGCTTTCCATTGCTCCCAGGTCGGTGCCGGCGCCCCGCGCCAGCGCAGGAATCCGTACATCAGCGACCCGGCGATCACGAAACGAATCCCGGCCAGCAGCAAGGGCGGCCAATGCTCGACGCCGATGCGAATCACCAGGTAGGTCGAACCCCAGATAACGTACAAGGCGAAGAAGGCAGCGATCAACGGCAACGGAAAACGACGTGGGCCAGGCATGTTCAACTCGAAGTCAGGACGATGAGGACCGTTCATTCTAGAAAGGCGACAGGCAGAAAATAAGCTACAAAACCTGTTTATCCGAGCCATACACTTTTCAAAACACGGAGATAGGCGCTATAAACCGCGTTCTCGAAAGTCACGTCATTTGGAACCCTACCGGTGGATAAGTACGACCGCATGCTGCTCAGCGCCCTGTTGGAAAACGGTCGCGCCTCCTACGCCGAACTGGCCCGCAAAGTGAACCTGTCAGCCCCAGCCGTGGCCGAGCGCGTCAGCAAACTGGAAGCCAGCGGAGTCATCACCGGCTATCAGGCCAAAGTCGACCTGGCCAAGATCGGCCTGCCGGTGCAATGCGTCATCGAACTGCGGATGAACCAGCACGGCAGCCAGAAGACCTACGACGAGCTGTGCAAGATCCCACAACTGACCGAATGCCATCGGGTGACGGGCGACCCGTGCGTGATCATGCAGGCGGCGGTCGGTTCGATGCCGGAACTGGAAGAGCTGATCAACCGCATCGCCAAGTTCGGCTTCAGCAAGACCTCGATCGTGCTGTCCAGCGCGATTGAAAAGCGCGTGCCGTTGGGGCAGTTGGAAGGTAACGGGAAATAGACGGCCCAACACAGAGCAAACTGTATGGGCAATCCCTCATAACTCCTCAATAAAATAGAAAGTGCAGCCTTATCATTTTCTGTTGGAAGTAGCTGAGTCAGTTGGACTTTATATAAGGTCACCGGTGTAAGAAATGTCTTAGCCAGAAAAAAAACTTAAGCTATTTTTTCTAAAACACAGCACCAATAGGAAAATACTGTAGGAAAAACACAACAACAAACGCTCAGCCAGCCACACAAAAAAGCACGGCACCCCAACATTAGACACACATACTCTTTATGTTAGACTCGACCGCGTATTCCTTATGCAGTGAAATTTTTATGAAAAGTGCGATAAGTCCTACACGGAGTGAAAATTTTTCCGAATGGTATCAACAAGTCATATCCCAGGCAGAGTTGGCCGAAAACTCTCCAGTCAGGGGATGCATGGTTATTCGCCCCTGGGGTTATGGCATCTGGGAAAACATCCAACGTGAACTTGATAAGAAATTCAAGGAAACCGGGCATCTCAACGCATATTTCCCACTGCTTATTCCACTATCTTTCCTGCAAAAAGAAGCTGATCACGTGGACGGATTCGCCAAGGAATGCGCGGTGGTTACTCATCATCGTCTAGAGCAAACAGCTGACGGCAAACTAATCCCGACCGGAGAGCTTGAAGAACCGCTTATTATCAGGCCTACCAGTGAAACAGTTATTGGCGCCTCGTTTTCCCGGTGGGTGCAAAGTTACAGGGATCTACCGCTGCTCATCAATCAATGGGCTAACGTGCTTCGCTGGGAAATGCGGCCAAGAATTTTCCTACGAACATCGGAATTTCTTTGGCAGGAGGGGCATACCGTTCACGCCTCCAGCGAAGAGGCACTGGAAGAAACAATGAGAATGCTGGACGTTTATGAACAGTTCACGGTCAATTATTTGGCACTACCAGTCATCAAAGGGGAAAAATGCTCTTGGGAGCGCTTCCCTGGCGCTGTCAGTACTTACACTATCGAAGCGATGATGCAGGATGGTAAGGCCTTGCAGGCGGGAACCTCTCATTTCTTGGGGCAGAATTTTGCACAAGCCTCAGACATCCGTTTCGTGAATAAAGACGGAGTGAAGGAACTTGCATGGACCACATCCTGGGGCGTATCCACGCGCTTGATCGGTGCCATGATCATGGCCCACGGTGACGATGACGGACTGGTAATTCCGCCCTTGGTGGCACCTACCCAAGTTGTCATTGTTCCAATCGTGCGCAACGAAAAGGACGCCGAAGCAATCCATGCCTACTGCGAAAATTTACGCAAGCAGATCGCTCGAAAAAAACTCAAAGGGCAAAATATAAGAGTGAGTATTGATACGCGAGACATGAATAGTGGCGAGAAAAAGTGGTATCACATCAAACGCGGCGTGCCTGTCCGGGTTGAAGTAGGCGCGAAGGAGTTGGAACAGAACATTGCGTCCTACTCGTGCCGCAACGACATTAAACAGACACAAAAAGCGGACGTGGCTATTTTTGTCAACAACCTCACAAAATTACTTACCACTCTTCAGAGTGACATGCTGGAAGACGCACGCAAAAAACTATCCGACAACACCATTACTGTCACGACACTGGAGGAGTTCAAAAGTGCTTTAACGCAAGATGGAAAACCCAGTAAATTCATTCTCGCACCCTTCACTGAAAATGAAAAAGTTGAGACAGCCATTAGCGAACTGGGCGTAACCGTTCGCTGCATCCCGCTCAACCAACCCAAATCCCCCGCTGTTTGTTTATTTACCGGGTCAACAACAAAAACCTGGGCAATTTATGCAAAATCATATTGACCTCTGATCACCCACAGCCCCGCCACTGCGGGGCTGTGTTACTTTAGGAAAAGTTAACTTACCACCCTCTTTATAAAAAATTACGCCACCCGCAATCAGCAACACCAATAAATACAGCAAAAAATATACTGAACTGAAATTCGCAAGTATAAAACCGCATATCACCGGTGTGGATGCGGCGCCTACATAGGTAAGATTTTGCGAACTATAGTACGCTCCTGCCATATGTACAGGCGCAATATGAGTGATATACAAAAACTCCAATGGCTGGATAATTATCTCACCCACAGTGAATATGACGGTAAAAACAACCCAGGCAAGCAGGGTGCTGGAGAATGCAAACCCCAATAGCCCTACACCAAACGCCAGGACGCAGCTGCACATCCATAACCTGAAACGCTCAGCCCTCACCCTACGGCCGATAAGGTACTGCAATAGAATTGAAGTCAGTGCATTAGTAACGAAGACAGCACTGATGATTTCGTACATTTGCGCAGCAGTATGGACTGTTAATAAATACTGGCCCACATACAGGTGAAACTGTCCAAATACCCCCGCGAGGAGAATACTAGCGATCGTAAACTTCAGCAGTTTTTTATCCTTGGCCATGATCGCCAAAGAGGCAAGCAGGCCCTCATTATCGGCGTTTTGCTGCACGCTTCTTCCTGACTCTGCAAAGGGTCTACCTGGTATCAAAACAAAGATAAGTGTCGCAACGCTGCAGAACAGCAGAGGCGAGGCGCCTTGCTTGTTCAACCAAAAGCCGACCAAGGGCCCTAGCGCGTACGCTGTATTGGTTAAGGTGTATTTGAAAGAGAGTACCGAGGCTGTTTGCGCTGCAATAAATTGACGAGCGATGTACATGCGGACTGTCGTTTCGAGCGACAAGTACGCCAAATTCAGCACCAAGCAAAGTATGAAAACCAGTACTAACGAATCGGACAACAACAGGGCAGCGTAGACCGAGGACTGAATAGCGGATGAACTGAGCATCAACCTCTTGATTCCCACTCTGTCGAGAATAGCGCCAATTACCAAGCTGGAAATAGAACTCAAAAGGATAAACCCACCGACAAACAAGCCTATCTGATCCACCGAAAGCTTGAACCGCTCACTAAGGAAAATCAGAAAATATGAAAGAAATGCAGCCCGCGCCAACGTCGGAAAAAATGACAACAACACCACCAAAGCAGGCCCTCGAAACAGTTGGCTCATGCCTAAACGTTCAAATACGGCCATAAACAACACGCGTCTGATAGCTCAAGGAGACCCCGTTCTTTTGCCGATGCTGCTGATACAAAACACTCAATGCATGACTGGCCGAACGGTATTCGGCAGTCCCCGGCAGCATGGCATAGGAGCAGGACATTGTTCTTTCGAGAAGTCCCGATGCGTCCAACTGCTGACTGTTGAGAAATGTGCGCTCTTCGATGGGTCCAACAAAAAATTTCTGAATGCGGTCTTCCAAACATCGGTCTATTTGCAACGTTTCCTCATAGCGTTCGAATTGGTCACGGAGAAGCCGTTCATAAGCCCTATGAAACTCATCGCAGTCGGGACTGCGAATGTTCCAAACAAGAAACACCGGGTTGTTGGTCGCAAGCACCCGCCTGAATTCAGACAGGGTTTTGCCGGGGTCAAACCAGTGAAAGGACTGGCCACACACCAGCGCCGATACAGAATCTTGAGCAAGTCCCAAGTTTTCAGCAGTTCCACATCGAAATTTTGCGTTCGTCGCTGCGGTGTTCGCACGCGCCATTGCCAACATTTGCTCATCAGGTTCTACGCCGATGATCGGCATCCCGGTAGACGCCAGTTGACGGGTCAATATTCCGGTTCCTGCACCAACGTCCAGCACCGGAAGATCGCAAGACAAATCGAGTTGGCGGTGGATAAATTCTATCGCCTGCGACGGATAGCAGGGCCTGGCACTGTCATATGCCTTGGATTTGTTGAGGTAACCATCAGCAAGGGAATGGGTCATTCAGGAGTCCTCTGAGAAAGATTCGAACTTGCTGCTGTCATCCAATAGCCGAACAAATAGGCCAATGAAATCTCTGGCATATACAAAGGCAGGTCGGGGATCCTCTATGCGGTGCAGGTCGTCAACGATGAACGAAAAAATCATTCGTACTACGCCATCACGAACCAGATAGCCGACGTTGTTGTAATTGCGATAGCCGATGCCGTGCTTGTCACCGATATGATCCATGTCAGTCAGCCAGCTCCTTACTGCCGTGGCGTCCTGTTGGGCGCGCATGCTGTCAAAGCCGAACAGGCATAAGTCCCGACGGATGAAAGTTGAGCCGGAAGGCAGTCGTTCAGCTGCGCCATCGACCAGCAATGACATTGCTGTCGTCAAGTCCCACGCTGTAGTGGTATTGACTACGTCCAATGAATGATCGACGGTCAACTCATGGGTCGGCACTGACGACAAATGCAGAGTTCGACACAACCCTAGAGTCGCTGAAAGCGAGTTCAGGCGCTCCAAGCCAATCCGTTCCACCAGATAGAAGGTGGCGATATTGTCGCTCATTCCCATCATCAGCTTGAGCAGTTCGGCGATACTGAATTTTCGAGGAGTATCCAACAGCCAAAGACCGCCACAGGTTTGCCTTCCTACCCTGTCCTTTTCCACAAGGATAGTGTCCTCCAAAGCCAGTTCTCCGCGTTCGACTAGCAGTAACACAGCGAGAAGAATGTAAAGCTTGCGGGTGCTTGAAGCTGGACAACAGGCATGCTCATTGAACACATGGCAGGTACCCAGCATCACATCACGAATACACCAGCGGTAGGTACAGGATGGCTCCAGTCTCGCTCGTTCGATCATTCGTTCACCGATCACCGGCAAGGCCCAGCCGCCAACGCTCAGCCAATCCAGTACCTGAGACTCATACCTCATGCGGTGCAACCTCCTGCAGCTTTTCCCCGACCAGTCTGGCGACTTGGTTCGTCTGGGAACGGATAAAAAAATGATCACCTTCGAAGAGCGACACCTGACACCCGCAGGAGGTATGACGCAACCAGCCCGAATAGTCCTCGAACAGACTAGTAACCTTGTCCTGACTCCCCAGTAAGAGATCAATTGGCGATGCGATGGGCATGGCGGCACTTTTCGAGAGATCGATCGCCAACTCGAAATCGGCTCTTATCTTTGGGAGCGCCGCTCGCATCGATAATGGATTAGACAGTAGCTCCGGCGGAGTACCCCCAAGTCTAGATAACACCCGCAACAATGCCGAATCGCTAAGATCCTGTTCATGAACAGCCATGGCACTGGCGAATCGCTCCGGCGATAGGCAACCACTAACGAACAAACGTGACGCCTGTAATCCATGCCTATGCTCCAGCACTGACTGCAATTCAAACGCGATGCGCGCCCCGAGACTATGACCGAACAATGCAAATGGCGGTATACACCAGCGCAGATAATGTTTGATCAGGTAGTCAATCAAACTATTATGGGTTGTCAGTGCTCTCGAGTTCTGAATAAGGTCCCGCCCCGGTATATCGACCGGAACAATTACGACATTGGGCAGAACACGACGCCAGCGGGCATAGAACCCAGCACTTCCGCCAGCGTAAGAGAAACAGAGTAAGGTAGGGTCATTCATTGCCTATCCTCACCATGCCCAGCAGATCACTCAAGTTCCGCATCATAAGCTCGCTCCAACGCTTGACCTCATCGTTTGTAAAGCGCTGGGCGTGGTACCAGAAATTGAACCGCAAATCATGGCCGTCAATTTCGACAACCAAATGCAACCCGGGCACACGTCGCAGGTCTTCGACATTGGCCCCGGACAAGATTCCCTCTTCAATCGGCCCGAGTATTTCCACTCCCTCAATCCATACCTTGCCCGGCGTCGCGTCGCTCTGACGGTAATTCAGGAAATTGATGCCAAGGTCAGAGAAATAGGTGTCATGAGCCATCCCAGAAAACGCTGTCACTTCATCGATCAACATTGTCGGGTGCATCAACGGATAGTCCTGAATGCTTTCAAGCGTGCGTGCGACTATTGAAATACCGTTCAGCCATTCGTGTTGCACGATCGGTACGGGTAGTGGAGAGGTGAACGGGCCGATCACATCGTTGAATTCGCTCAGGCCACGTCCGCTGTTGATCGCACTGATCATAAGCTGATTGCATCCGATCACTTCGGCCATCGTCCTGGCATAAACGTACAAAATGGCATTGAACACACTGAATCCGTGTTCTGACGCCATTTTGCCCAAAAGGCGGTTTACATCAGCGGCCTTGACACTGTGGCGCGACGACCGGCACACCGCAGTGGGACTGAATCCCGGATGTCCAGATAACACGGTCGGACTTTCAAAGGCGTTGTAAAGCCCTTTGAAGAAACCTGCATCGGACCTCCACTGCCCATGCAAATAATGCTGCTGACGTCGTGCATAGTCGGCATAAGCGATAGCGTGATTGATGCGGGTCAGTGGCTGCTTATTGGCCAGTTGGTGCAGACATTCACCCAGCCGGTCGAACATCAGCGTCAGGGACTTACCGTCAAACTCCAGATGCTGCACACCTAGCAGTGCGATAAACCAAGGCTCAGCGACATCAATAAAGTGTATAGCCCAGGTCACATTCTCTTGGGGTTTGGGCAATGCCTGCGCCATCGAATTTACAAGGCTCTTTATCTTTTTTGTCTTCTGCTGCTCTGATTGTCCGGCGAGATCCGTATATAACGATGTGAAACCGTCGATCACCTGCGCTGGGGTCTTGACCACAGCTTGGCCCCCAGGGAAAAACGTGCGCAACAATGGATGTTCCTCAAGTACCTGCAACAGGGCCTTACGGCAATGCTCGGGGTCAAAAGGGCAATGAATCCGGTATGGAATGATGCGCAGGCCGTAATTCTGACCGATTAGAGATATCCACCGAGCCTGTTGCAATGACACAAGCGTATCCTGCCCATCAGGTTGCACCGCTTCCTTTCGCTTCTGATTGGCGTCGCGCCAGGCAGGCTGACTGACATGAGCAACCATGTCGGTGAACAACTCGCTCAGTGCCCGAGTAGCATGGAAACGTTTGAGGCTCCACTGTAGGCCAAGTTGCGAACCCAAGGCATTCTTCAATTGCACCAGTGCCAAGGAGTCGAATCCCAACGCTTTGAAAGCGTGTGACTTGATCGATTCGTAACGACCCTGGCTCGCCGTCTCCAACCCAACCAACGTATCGACGATCGAAACCAGCCAAACCTCCAGCACTTTGGCGATTTCGTGCTCATCGTTACAGGCGAGTAAGCGCCTCGTAACATTGTCCGTATGTCTTCTATCACGCTGGTCGGCCGGGGGTGCCAAACGTTCGAGAAACCTTGCGCTGGCTCGGGACCTATCTCCCAGCGCTCTCTCGTCGATGTTCATGTAAGCCAAGCGGCGGGATGAACCGGCCAAAAGTGTACGTACGAATTGAGAGCCTTGTTCGCTGCTGTGGCTGTTCAGGCCGCAGACCTTAAGCACCTGCTGGCGCTGATGCTCATCAAGTAGTTTCCCGGCATCGCCCCACACACCCCAATTAACCGTCAGTACTTTGGACGCCCCTGAGAATAAAACTCCGTGGGCCGCATCCAGGAAGGCACTGGCAGCGCCATAGGCCAACTGTCCGGCATTACCCAGAATTGAAGTCGCTGAAGAGAAATTGAATACGCATTCGATCTTCGTGCCTTGCTCAATCAGCAAGCGATACAAGGCCAGGACACTGTTGCATTTAGCATCAAAGGATCGCTGTAGATCCGTAATTCCGACGTCCCCCCATAGCTTATCGTTGAGATCGACAGCCAGATTAAAGATCGTAGCCCGCTGCACAGACGCCTGATGCAACCATCGTGCACACTCGTTCTGCCCCTGATCGGTTGACAAATCGAAACTGAAATAACGGACGCCAGGGTGACGCACCATCAACTCACGCAATGCGTCATTTGGCTTAGGTGAACGTCCAATGACGAGGACGGAGCGACCCGGTTCGGTACAAAGGTTTTCGATCAGTTTTCGTCCAACACCACCAGCACCACCTAGCAACAGATAGTGCTGTTCGCGCCCCTCCCCAACACTCGGATCGTCACCTGTGAACCGCTCCAATCGAGGCACATATGGCTGTCCTTTCTCTATCGTGACGACGAGTTCCTCAGTGGAAGGCAACAGCAGTATGGGCCCAGCCTCTTCGGTACTTTGAGGAAGACAGGTCCTAAGGAAGTTGAGAACAGTAACCTTACGGTCAGGTTCTTCGAGCAGCAACGAACGCAGCATACCCACGACACTATTCGCCACTGGCCCGGGAGTCTTGTCTCCGTCGCCGCGGACTTGTGCTGCAAACAGCAGGCAAACAGGAGGACAGCGATCGGTCATGCTACTCATCAGACTCAAGGTTTGCATGCAGGCCCCTACTGCTGCCCGAACATCACTTTCCGGCAAATGGCGCAAATCGAGATAAACCCTGTCGAGTCCATCGGGGTACTCCCGCCACAATTCGGCGAAGGTCTGCATGGCGGTGTCCCTCATGGCATCGCTGCACGCGCCCGCCAAACGATCTAGAGTAATTCGATGAACTTGCCTGAAGGCGCCGTCTAGATAGCGAACTTCGTCTCGCGACTGCTCTACCGAACTTAGAAACAGTACTTTGAGATCCGATGCCCGACTGGCCATCGATTTATCCGTGAACGGTTGCCAAACTGTCTGGTAGATGAAGTCGGACCGAGCAACTTCAGATTGCGAGGCATCAATCCAACAGCGAACACGTTTAAAGGGATATCCCGGCAATCCCGAAAGAATTGGTGCTCGGGCTGAAGGCGTCCTAAATCGAACATCTGCACCCGCCTGAAACAACTCACCCAGCACCGCGAGATATTGCCGATGATCCCCTTGTCTCCCTCTGGCCATAGGCAAAACGTTCAGCCGGTCCCCCCAATCACCAAGCACCAAACCCGACAGGGTAGCTTTCGGCCCGAATTCGACGAGATGAGTGCAGCCTTGGTCGAGCGCAGAGGAAACACCTGCACTGAAATTCACGGTTTCACGCAGTTGCCGACACCAGTATTGCGAGGTTGCCACTTCATCTCCCGCTAGGACACCTGTCAGCGTTGAGATGAAGGGGCCGCTCGGCGGATTCATTTCGACGGAGTCCAGGTACGCTTTAAAGCTGTCCAGCAAAGGGTCAAGCAGGCCGGAATGCCCAGGGCGTGAAATGTTCAGTCGTGTCGCATTGACTCCAGCGACTTGCGCGTTGCGCAGGAGCCGTTCGATAGCCTCATGTGTTCCGGAAACAACCGTGTTGATGCTGCCGTTAAGCGCGGCAATAGATAAACCATCTGCTATTTTTTCAATAAGCCCCGAGGCACACGCGCGATCACATCCCAAGACCGCCATAGCACCGATATGACCGAGCGAATCCAGCAATCGACCGCGCTGTACAAGTATCTTGAACCCCTGTTCAGGACTAAACACGCCTGCGATGCACGCCGCAGCGTATTCACCTAGGCTATGCCCGAACAAGGCGACGGGGGTTATGCCATGGCTCAGAAATAACTTTGCCATCGCCACTTGCAGTGCAAACGTCAGCGGCTGCGATAACGCAATATCTTGCTCAATCCGCATGTTGATCCGAGCATCAAATAGCAGATCTGCAGCGTCGGCGCCAAACGCTTCCCGACACATCGGGTTAAACGCATCAAGCTCGAACTTGAACATCGCTTCCTGAACATACAGCTCGCGCCCCATTTCTCGATGTTCTGCGCCTTGACCGCTGAACATCAGCCCCACCCGAGGAGCATGCGGGTCTGGCGAACGATTATCGAAGGACAATGCGGCCAATGCTTCGATGGCTTGCGTCCGATTACTGACACAGATGTAAGCACGATGCTGGAGCGTGGACCTGGAATATCGTAGATTGGAAACGAACCCTAGAAAACAATCATCTGAATGAGTTTCGAGAAACAGCCGGTAGGCATTGCACAGGTCACGCAGGCCGGGAACATCCCTGGCCGAAACAGGAATCAGACATGATTGGTTATCGCCGACTGAAGAGCCGAACGATGGTGTTGTTGGTGCCGTCTCAAGGATCAGGTGCGAATTGTTACCGCCCAGTCCAAAACTACTGACACCAACGATAATGTGAGGCCGGTTGATCGAAACCTGCTGCCGGTTAATTACAAAAGGCGTTTCTTCGATGTACAGCTGTGGGTTGTACTGCCGAAAATTGACAGTCGGAGGGATAACTTTATGCTGGACGATCAGAACCGCTTTGATCAATCCGGCCATCCCAGCCGACCATCCCAGATGCCCGATGTTGCCTTTGACGCTTCCCAGATAACAGGTGTGTCTACAATCGCGATCAGCAAAGGCATTGGCCAACGCTTTGATCTCGATCGGATCACCGATGGGAGTAGCGGTGCCATGTGCTTCAACATAGGTGATGTCGACAGGATCCACACCGGCAAGATCGAGCGCTTCGCAAATGACCCGAGCCTGCCCAGCAACGGAAGGTGCCGACATGCCTGCCCGATGCGCACCATCGTTATTAGTGGCTACCGAACGAATCACCGCGTGGATCTGGTTACCGTCGGCAAGTGCATCACCGAGTCTCTTCAATCCGATTACAGCTGCTCCGGAACCGAACACCGTGCCACTAGCCGAGGCATCAAAAGGACGACAATGCCCGTCGGAGCTGAAGGGCATACCAGGTTCAAAATAGTAGGGAATCGATTGTGGTACAGAGATGCTAGCTGCCCCTACGAGCGCGGCATCGCAATCACCCAGAAGTAAGGCCTGAACTGCAGCGTGCACACCGAATAGTGACGTCGCACAAGCGGCTTGAACGTTGACGGCCGGGCCACAGCAATTGAGTTTGTAGGCGATCCGGCTGGCTAAAAATTCCTTGTCCGTGGCCATGAATTGGGCCAAGGTTTCAGAGGATTGAAAGAGGCCGCAGGCATTGTCTCGGGCATTCAGGCCATGAATATTGTTGATGAAATAGGAGCTTGGACCGGCACCGCAGAACACCCCGATAGACTCGCTTTGCTCATGTAGTGAAGCATCCTCCAGCACCTCCCAAGCGCATTCGAGCAGCACTCTGTGCTGCGGATCAAGCAACTGAGCTTCTTTAAAGCTGAAGCCGAAAAATTCGTAATCGAAGTCTTCGATGCCTGGCAGCCCAGCACGGGCCCGAACCCGACCATCCGAATCCAGCTCCACTTGAATGCTCTCAACGCCGTCCAAGAGGTTTTGCCAATATTGGTTCACCGACCCCGCCCCTGGGAAACGGCAGGACATCCCGACGATTGCGATACTGTTTTCGTTCTGTGTTACCGAATACTCCTCGTGGTTATGCATGTCGGCCCCTCATTCGTCCATGAGTATTGTGGATAGCGGCCGATCTCAACTTGCGCTTAGTGTCAGAGGCGATGGAGTTCTTTGATTCTGGCGCCTCCTTCGAACGCTGAACGTTTCCACACAGCAGTCTTGGGGTCGGGAACTCAAACAAATCGGTCTGGCGAAAACTGTGACCCAGTACGTGACGCAACTCAGCCAGCATGGAGATCAATGTGAAAGAGTTCGCTCCCGCTTCCATGAAATTATCGTTGGCGCCTATCCGGTCTAGCCCAAAACACTCTGCCGCCAGTTCACATACCAGCGTTTCCAACTGCCCTTGCGGCTCTACATAGTTCGACGACAACCGTGGTCTCACGCCGCCGACCTGCGGGAGCTTCGCAGTGTCGATTTTTCCATTTTGGTTCAACGGAATGTCTGCAATTCCCCTGTAGAAGGACGGCAACATGTACTCGGGCAACGTGGCTGCAAGATGCGAGTGCAGACTCAAACTGAAATCTTGGCCGCGCTCCGGCGCCGTAAAATATAGAATTAATGAGGTAGTAAGACCCAATTGCGATGCCACGACAAGGCAATCATCGACCAGTCCGGAAGCCAAGACGGCCACCTCGACTTCCCTCAATTCCACTCGATAACCACGGACTTTATACTGCCGGTCATGCCGTCCCTTGTACTCGTATTGAGCCCGCTCATTGAGTACGCAGATATCACCCGTGTTGTACATCCGCTCCTGAGTCAGTGGGTGAGTAATGAAGCTCTTTGAGGTTAGCTCTGGCATGCCGTAATAACCCAACGCCAGAGAACGACCGGAAATGTATAACTGCCCGGAGCACCCCGTCGCCACGGGTTGCAGTCTCTCATCGAGCAGCCAGGCATCACTGCCTGCGATAAGCTGACCGATCGGGGGCAGATCAGGCCAGTCATCTGGCTCATTATCGAGCTGGCAGGTCATCACCACATGAGTTTCGGATGGCCCGTAATGGTTGATTAGCCGACAGCGGGAATGGGACTTGAACCATCGCCTGACGATCGGAGTGACTTTCAGTTGCTCACCCGCCACGATCACTTCGCTCAAATCAAACAGGGTTACCCCCTCGTAGAGACTGAACGTCACAAACGGGATCAGCATAGAGGTTGGCAGGAACAGTCGCGTCACTCGTTCTTTGGATAACTGTTCGGTCAATGCGTATAAATCTTTCTTTTGCGCATCCGTGACGATCAGCAAGCGGTCGCCGTAACACAACGTGGCATAGATCTCCTGAAATGAAACATCGAAGCCTTGGCTTGCATATAGCAGGGTGGTACCTCTAGGCTCTGTAGCTTTCGCCATCCCGTCGATCAGCGTGTTGAGCGCACGGTAGGGCATCAGAACCGGTTTTGGTTTACCGGTGGTTCCAGACGTGAATACGACATAGGCTGGTGCCTCTTCCTCGACAGAGCGTGTGGACTCAGCATTGTCGTTTGCGTCTTCCTCTCCAATGGCGTCCTCGATATATATCAAGCGGATAGACGCCTGCAGCATGTCTGTTAATTTATCCTCCTGGCAACGGCTGACAAGACACAATGATAAATCGACAGACGTGATCATTTGCTTCAGTCGACTGATTGGACAATGGCTATCCAACGGAACAACTGTACGCCCTAACAAATGAACTGCGAGTACCGAAACAACGTAGTCGGCACTCTTATTCACCGCGACACCTATCATTACCTCTGAACTGATTTTGGCAATAACTCGAGCCGCTCGCCTAGCACGAGAGCACAGTTGCTCATAGGTGATTTCTCGCAGCTGATCAGCAACCGCCGACAGATGAGGTTTTTCATCAACCTGATCTAAAAATCTCTTAATGAACAACATGGGCTAATACCTCGAGCGACTACCGATGCGGATTACAAAATTGCCTAGCAACTCGCGACTCTCGAACATAACTTGATGAGCTTCGGGAAGTTCTTCAAATTCAAATGTTCGGGTCAGACATGGCTTTACCAGGCCTTGATCAATCAAATTATTAAACTCACGACACTGAGATCTATTGGCAAAATGCGAACCTTGCAATCTTTTCTGACGCATCCACTGATAGCGGATATCGAACGTTCCCCTATAACCACTGGTTCCAGCACAGATGACAACCATCCCACCGGGGGCGCAAACAAATGACGAGGTTGGAAAGGTATCCTCGCCCGGATGCTCAATCACGATGCGGGGGCATTTTCGTGCACCGACCAAACGCCAAATTTCCTGTTGGAATCGTCGTGCCTCGCCGAGCCAACGGGCGTATTTATTTGGATCTTCAATATCGTCAAGCCCCCCCAATGGCCGTAATCCTGTCGGTTGATCGTGCCTTTCGCTCCGATTTCACGACAATATGCAGCTTTTTCTTCACTACTAACTACAGCGATAGGGATAGCTCCGGCAGCGTTAACCAACTGAATAGCCATCGACCCCATTCCACCGCTACCACCCCAGATAAGCACTACATCTCCGCGCTTAACTGTATGGGGGGCGAATCCGTGTAACATCCGGTAAGCTGTCGCCCCGCACAGCATGTAAGAGGCCGCTTCTTCCCAGCTCAATCGTGCAGGCTTAGGTAGAATTGCCTGGCACTTGACCCGGCTGTACTCCGCAAATGCACCAAAGTTGATCTCATAACCCCAAATTTTTGCCGACCTATCCATGATCTCATCGGCCACTGCATCGCAATCCCACCAACCACAATGCACGACAACTTCATCGCCTATAGCTACATTAACAACGTCTCGCCCTATAGCAACAATAACTCCCGAGGCATCGGACCCAGCGATGTGAAAGTCATGATGCTCGTTGCGCTTTTTGTGAATGCCTATGACATCGACCGGATGACCGCGTGCAGCCCAAATACCATTATGATTCACACCCGCAGCCATCACTTTGATCAAGCACTCATCGGGCCCCAGCGTAGGCACAAGTACCCTTTCCATGGCGAAAGCATTTTTCGGCTCTCCATACCTATCCGCCCTTATTGTTTGCGCCAACATGGTACGAGGCACATCATATGAAGTACCCCTTGAATCACATGCAATCGGATGCCCGCTCATTGTCAACGCCCTCTTTCTGAGAATCAGAATATTGAAGAACCCCTCCTTAATAAATACGGAAGGTACAATGCGAGCCCTGCAATGTATTACTCTATGCTCTGCTCGCTTAGGTCATTGCTGTCATTACTTATGAAGTATTAATTGAACCTAACCCTTGCGAGCTTGGCTGTCGACAATAAATACTGAGCAACTCAATAAAGCGAACAAAGCCACAAACCAAATAAAAACACCCTACAAACAAATGATTTCCGTTCTTAAAAGCTCTGTTTTGCAAATGAACATACATAACCGCTGCCTGTACGCCATTGAATGACAGGGCGACCCGTCGTGATCATGCAAGCGGCGGTGGGTTCGATGCCGGAACTGGAAGAGCTGATCAACCGCATCGCCAAGTTCGGCTTCAGCAAGACCTCGATCGTGCTGTCCAGCGCGATTGAAAAGCGCGTGCCGTTGGGGCAGTTGGAAGGCAACGGGAAATAAGGATCAAACACTGACCAGCCTGCGGCGTATCTAGAACCCGCGATGGCGCTTGAGATGTTCATTGATCTTCGCCGCCGGCACTTTCTGCAGACTGCATAGCAGATCATGGGACAACGCCTGCAACCCATGCTTGTGTCGCAATTCCAAAGCCAGGTGCGCGATGAGGTTGGCGGCCATTTCGGCGTCGGCCATGGCCCGGTGAGCCTGACCGGTGTGAGGCAGGCCGGCGAAAGCGTTGAGCGTGCCGAGCTTGTGGTTGGGTGCCGCCGGCATCAAGCGCCGGGCCAGCAACAATGAACAGGCGAAATTCTGCAGACGGGTACGTTTTATCCGCCCGAGCTCGAAGTCCCAGAACTTCTGGTCGAACGCGGCGTTATGGGCCAGCAACGGCGTGGTGCCGACGAACTCGTTGACCTCGTTCATCACCCGCTCGGCCGACGGTGCGCTACGCAACATGGCATTGCTGATGCCCGTCAATTGCTCGATAAACGCCGGGACGCGGACGCCGGCATTCATCAGGCTCTGGTAGCGGTCGACGATCCGCCCCTGCTCAAGCATCACCACGGCAATTTCCGTGGCCCGGCAGCTGCTGCTCGGGGTGATGCCGGTGGTTTCAAAGTCGATGACTGCGATGCGTTCCAAACCTGTGGGGCTCCTTGAGGATCAGTTCTTGAGCAGCAATGCGCCTTCGATGGGCACGTAGCGGCTGGCGGCGCGGATCAGCGAGTTGGCGGTCAACCCCGGCACGCCGTAGGCCACCGCCTGCACGCCGTGCTTGCTGATGATGCGCTCGAGCAGCATGTCGAAATCGCCATCGCCGGAGGCCAGCACCACTTCATCGACGTGGTCGGCGGCGTCCATGATGTCGAGGGTGATACCCACGTCCCAGTCGCCCTTGGCCGATCCGTCGCTGCGCTGGATGTAGGGCTTGAGCTTCACGATAAAACCCAGGTTGCGCAGGATCTGCTGGAATTGCTGCTGCTTGCTATCGCCGCGATCGATTGCATAGGCATAGGCTTCGACAATCTGCCCCTGCTTGCTGACATCAGCCCACAACGCCGCATAGTTGAAATGACAGCCGTAGGCTTGGCGCACGGTGTAGTAGAGGTTTTGGACATCGGCGAACACTGCGATTTTTTTCACCGCGTTTCCTCATGAATGCACACGCGCGCAGGCCACCCGGCCCGAAAAGTTGCCCAGTATGCCAGCCTCGAGGAACGTTCCGCGAATAATCGGCCCGAGGCGCCAGGGCGCCCCGGACGAATGGCGGGTCAGACGAACGAATCGTCGTCGCCGAAGAAGGACGAATCGTCGCTGTAGTCCGCGTCGCTGAAACCGCCCGGGGCGTTGTCGACGCTACCGCTGTCGGCCACCCGCTGGTCCTCGCCCCAGCCAGCGTCGCCACTATTGGCGCTGTCGTTGACGGGCTGTGCCGGTTCTTCCTTGAGAATCTCGACGATCTCCTGGGGTTGATTGCTGTGGAACAGGCTACTGATGCCTTGGGCCAGCATTACACCGCCGGCCACGCCCGCTGCGGTTTTCAGCGCGCCGCCCAGGAAACTGCCCGCCGCCGGGGCTTGCTGCTGCGGCGCGCCATAGTTGCCCGGCGCCGCCCCGAAGCCTTGCTGGGCCGGCGAATTGAAAGCAGGCCGTGCCGGCTCGCGCCAGCCACTACCGCTGGAGGCCGGCGCAGTGGCCGGACGCGAATCGCGGCTGCTGCCGCCGAAAATACTTGAGAGAAAACCACCACCGCCGCTGGGTGCAGAAGTCTGGCTACGGGCCTGCTGCAACTCAACCTGCAGTTGCTCGACCTGCTGGGCGAGCTGCTTGTTCTGCTCATCGAGGCGCTTGATCGCGGCCTCCTGCACCAGGATCGCCTGGGCCATGAAATAGCCCGCCGCAGGCTGGTTGGCCAAGTGCTCCTTGATCCGCGCCTCAGCCTGGGCGTCGCGCGGGGCTGAATCCTTTTCGGCCTGTTGCAGCCGTGAAAACAGTCCATCGATCAGGGTTTGTTCTTCGCTGTTCATGGCGACCTCATCAGATTGCCGGATAAAAAACCAGGCCGGTCCTAAACACCGGTCCTCGTCAGTAATGGGGTTCAACAGGAACCTTTCAACGGTCTTTACCTGATGTTTACGTTTGTTTATGCAGCCACCTGATGGGTAAAGTGTCGAACCGCTTTTTCTGAAGTGCGATACCGACTCATGAATCCGTTAGAAGTACTGCGTGACTCCTTGTATTTTTTCAAGCGCCATCTGGGCCGGATCGCCCAGCTTTGCCTGCCGCTGGTGATACTGGAAGCAGTGCTGCAACAAGGGGTGGACAGCGCTTTCGGGGCCGAAGGTTTTTCCGGCTACAGCGTGATCGTCGGTCTCCTTGTGTACCCGCTGTACACCGTCGCGTTGATTCTGTTTCTCGACGCCCGCAGTCGTGGCGAAGCCCCCCGCGCCCGTGACCTGCTGGCGGCCGCTCTGCTCCAGTGGCCACGCTTCGCCTTGCTGACGGCCCTCAACACGCTGCTGATCCTGATCGGCATTTCCCTGTATTTCCTGCCGGGGCTATGGCTGATGGTCGTCCTCGCCTTCGGTGAATACCTGTTGGTGTTAAGGGGCATGGCGCCGCTGGCCGCGATGAAGGAAAGCGCGCGGCTGAGTCGGGGCCATTTCTGGCGAATCCTGTTATGCATCCTGGCCGTGATGATTCCGCTGTGGCTGCTCAAGGGCGCCAGCGTCTCGGTGTACCCTGAGCCCCAGAATCCCTTGATCAGTTTGCTGATCGACAGCGTCCACAGTTTCTTGCAACTGTTCACCACGGTGGTGCTGTTCCGAATGTTCATGTTGATTGCAGAAAAGCCCGCGCCATGACCCGTCTGCTGCGATACACCGTGCTAGGCCTGTTGCTGATCGTCGGCATCGGGGTCTTCGCCATCTATGGCCTGACCTGGCGCCCCGAGGCCCGAGAGGCGTTGCCGGTCAGTTGCGCCGCGAATGCCGCGCCGCTGGTGTCTGGACAGGCATTGAAGGTGATGACCTGGAACGTCCAGTTCCTGGCCGGCAAGCGCTACGTGTTCTGGCACGACCTGGCCCAGGGCGACGATGAAAGCCCGACCCTGGAAGACATGGCCTTCAGCCTCGACGAAGTCGCACGGGTCATTCGCGACGAGCAACCGGACGTGGTGTTGTTCCAGGAACTGGACAACGGCGCCAAGGCCAGCGACTACCAGGATCAGCTCAAGCTGTTGCAGGAGCGCCTGGCCGATCTCTATCCGTGCGCCGCCAGCGCCTTCGACTGGAAGGCCGACTTTATCCCCAACCCGCGCATCTTCGGCAGCGTTGGCCGGCAATTGGCGACGCTGAGCCGCTACCGCATCGACCACGCCGAGCGAGTGCAATTGCCGGTGGCCGACGCGAACTTCATCAGCCGTCAGTTCCAGCCAAAAAATGCTTTGCTGGTGAGTTACCTGCCGGTGAGCGGCGGCGGCCAACTGGCGGTGCTCAATACGCACCTGGAACGCGCCGCACAGCCGGATGACACCGCCCAGGCTCAGGTCGGCGCCGTGTCCAAGGCCCTCGACAAGCTTGAGTCCGCCGGTACGCCGTGGCTGATCGGTGGCGACTTCAATCTGTTGCCCTTGGGCCAATACCGACGCCTGCCCACCGAACAACGCTCACCCTACTCCGCCGACAGCGAGCTGCATCAGTTGTGGGATAAATACCCGATGATCCCCACCAACAACGAAGCCAGCGGCATCGACCGCGCACACTGGCTGACCCACTACCCGAACGACCCCGGCCTCAACGGCCCCGACCGGACCGTCGACTACCTGTTCTACAGCCCGCGCCTCAAGCGGGTCGAAGCCCAGGTCCGACAGGACGACACCTTGCGTATTTCCGATCATTTGCCGGTGATCGCGCGGTTTCTGTTGCCGGCGGCACCCTGAGCAGCGCTACAGCGCTACCGGGGTGACCAGCCTTCCCGTGTCGCTATAAGCGTCCAGGTTGGCGAGCACCAAGTCCGCCATGGCTTGGCGTGTCTCGTGCGTACCGCTGCCGATATGGGGCAACAGCACGACATTCTCCATTTGCAACAACGCAGCGGGGACGTTGGGTTCGTCTTCGAATACATCCAACCCCGCGCCGCCGAGTTCCGATTCGAGCAGCGCCGAGACCAGTGCTGACTCATCGACGACGCTGCCACGGGCCACGTTGATCAGAAAGGACGTCGGCCCCAGTGCCCGCATGACCTGACGGTCAATCAGATGCCTGGTTTTCGGGCCACCGGGCACCACAACGACAAGATGGTCCGCCACCCTGGCAAGTGCCTGAAGGTCTGCAAAATGCTGGTATGGCACATCGTCGTAAGGCCCTCCCGGCCTGTAGTAAGCCACCTTCATACCCAACGCGACGGCCAGCCTGGCGAGGGTCTTGCCGATTTTCCCCAAGCCCACGATGCCGCAGGTTTTCCCATGCAGATCGTGGCCCAGCGCGAATTTCTGCGCCTGCCATCGGCCCGCACGCACGAACCGCTCAGCCTCACAGATTCGCCGCGATACACACAGCATCAGCGCCAACGCCGTCTCAGCCACGCTGTCATTGAGCACGTCCGGCGTATTGCTCAGCTTGATCGAGCGGCGCGCCAGGTATGCCGTGTCGATCGAATCGTAGCCCACGCCAAAACTGGTGATTGCCTCGAGCCGAGGCAGCAATTGCAGCGTCGCATTGTCGGTCCCATAGGCCCCGCTGGTAACCACGGCGCGAATCGCGTCGCCGTGAGACTGGGCCCAGTGATCGAAGTCGACAATCTCCCAACGCTTGTGAACGGTGTAACGGTCTTCAAGCGATTGCATCAACGAGGGCAACATAGGCCCCCACACCAAAACATCACCCTTGGATTGCACCATCGTCGTCAGTCCTCGATAAGGCCATAAAGTGGCCTCGTTAGCGATTTTGTAAACAACACGGCTTTCAGGGACGTGTCCCGACCGTCGCCTCCTGCACCGTCCACGGCTTGACCTGCTCGCTGAGCGTCAGTCCAAGACCTGGCCGAGTGGGCACGAGCATCTGCCCGTCACGGGTTTCCAGACGCTCATTGAACAACGGCTCGAGCCATTCGAAATGCTCGACCCAGGGTTCAGTCGGGTACGTCGCTGCCAGGTGGACGTGCAGCTCCATGGCGAAATGCGGCGCCAGCATCAAGCCGGCCTGCTCGGCCATCGCCGCCACCTTCAGATACGGCGTGATCCCCCCAACGCGTGGCGCGTCGGGCATCAGGAAGTCGGCACCGCGCAGCTTGATGAATTCGGCATGTTCGGCAACGCTGGTCAGCATTTCACCGGTCGCAATCGGCGTATCGAATTGTTGCGCCAATGCGGCGTGGCCCTCGGCGTCATAGCAATCGAGCGGTTCTTCGATCCAGATCAGGTTGTACGCTTCAAATTGACGACACATGCGCTGGGCTGTCGGGCGATCCCATTGTTGATTGGCGTCGACCATCAGCGGGAAGTCGTCACCCAAGTGTCTGCGCACTGTGCTCACCCGCTGGATATCGATGGCGCAGTCCGGCTGTCCGACTTTCAACTTGATGCCGCCGATACCTTTTTCACGAGACAGGTCGGTGTTCTTCATCAGTTGATCCAGCGGCGTGTGCAGGAAGCCGCCCGAGGTGTTGTAGCAGCGCACTGAGTCGCGCTGGGCGCCGAGCAGGCGCGCCAGGGACAAATTCGCCCGCTTGGCTTTCAAATCCCACAACGCCACGTCGAACGCACCGATGGCCTGTGTCGACAGGCCGCTACGCCCCACGGAGGCGCCAGCCCAGCACAACTTGGTCCAGAGCTTGGCGATGTCGCTTGGGTTTTCGCCAATCAATGCCGGTGCTATTTCCTCGGCGTGGGCGAACTGCCCAGGCCCACCGGCGCGTTTCGAATAGCTGAAGCCAAGGCCGCGATGCCCGTCGATGGTTTCAATCTCAGCGAAAAGGATGGCGATTTCGGTCATCGGTTTTTGCCGGCCGGTGAGCACCTTGGCATCGCTGATCGGATTGGCCAGCGGCAAGATCACCGAAGAGACGCGGACCCAGGCGATGCGGTCGTCGTCGGAGGATTTGCTGGTTTTTTCTGCTTCGAGCATGCGGCTACTCCTTGGTCGCTTCGATTCGATATTCGCCGTCTTCACCGTTTTTAACAGCGATGATTGCGCAATCATTGCTACACATGAAAAAGGGCTTTCGCTCCATGGAACGCAAGCCCTCTCGTGGATACTACATTGATTGCGCAATCATTCAACCACAAAACCAACCTGACGACGGTTCCCCACTCAGGTACTGGCGCGGTCGATCAGGGTGAAACCCGTGTCGATTCGCACAGCTTTTTGGCTCAAAGGATTATCGAATCGCTCAAGCAGCGCCTCAGCTACTTTCAAGCCGATTTTCTTGCCATCGACGCTGACGGTGGACAACGCGGGGTAGACCTGGGCTGCGCTGCTTAAATCGCCAAACCCCATGACGGCAAGGTCGCCGGGCACGTTCAAGCCTTGGCTTGCGGCTTCGGCCAGGACGCCTTGAGCCACCGTGTCCGAGCTGCACACAACAATGTCGGGGCGTTTCGACGAGCCCAACAACCGCCGCAATCCTTCCCGTCCAACCTCCAGCGTGGCGGGCGGTGCGAGGACTTCCATCGGCACCTGTTCGATGCCCTGACGCTTGAGTTCGGCGATAAGGCTGTGGCAACGCCGCAGGCCGCGAGGGTCGCTGATGCTCACCACAGAAAAACGCTGGTAACCCTTCTTCACCAGATGGCGAGCGGTCGCCTCCCCAACCTTTTCATGGGAAAAGCCAACCAGCATATCCAAGGGGTCTTCACTCAAGTCCCAGGCTTCAACCACTGGGATACCCGCCTGGGCGAGTCGCAGACGGCTTGATTCGGTGTGAAGCGTACCGGTCAGCACGATGCCATCCGGGCGGCGACCAAGAACAGCCTCCAGCAGTTTTTCTTCCTGCTCCGGGCTATAGCCGGTAAGCCCCACCAGGGTCTGATAGCCCGCCTGGGCCAGGCGGTCCATCAGCGATTGCACAGTGTCGGCAAAAATGGAGTTGGCGATGGTTGGCAGAAAAATCGCCACCAGGCGGCTCTTGCTGCTCGCCAAGCCACCGGCCAGCATATTCGGCACATAGCCCGATTGGCGCACCGCTTCGCGGACCTTGTCCCGAGTGTTCTCGCTCACCAGCTCAGGGCGATGCAATGCCCGGGAGACAGTCATTGGCGACACGCCCGCGATCCTGGCCACGTCGATCAAGGTCAAGCTGGGCCCTGCTGGTTTTTTTGCCATGAACTGTTCCGAAGCAATGAAGGACGCATTGGGGCAATTTCCGAGCGCGTAAATCTAACATCCGCCCCCTGCCCAGGCCCGCGCTGTTTTTATTTGCGCGGTTTGGCACGCGCGGTTGCCTCCGCCACCAGCGGATCGTCCGGCCAATAATGCTTGGGATAACGTCCCTTCAGATCCTTCTTCACCTCGGCGTAAGTGCTGCGCCAGAAGTTCGCCAGGTCCTGCGTCACCTGCACCGGACGCCGCGCGGGAGATAACAGGTGCAGCTTGACCACCTGCCGCCCTCCGGCGATGCGCGGGGTGTCGGCCAGGCCAAACAGCTCCTGCAAGCGCACCGCGAGGACCGGCGGATGCTCGCTGTAATCCAGGCGAATCGATGAGCCCGAGGGCACGCTTAAATGGTGGGGCGCCAGTTCGTCCAAACGTTGCGGCAAAGGCCAGGGCAACAAGTTGCGGACGATGCTCGACAGATCCAGGTTGGCAAAATGACTGAGGCGCGAGACCCGTCCCAGGTAGGGCATCAACCAGTGCTCGAGGCTGTCCAGCAGCGCCGTGTCACTGACGTCCGGCCATTCGCTCTGGCCCTTGGCCTCCAGGTCGAGCCGGCGCAACAGTGCCACCCGCGCTTGCCATTGCCGCAGCTCCGGCGTCCACGGCAGCAGCTCCAGGCCCTTGCGCCGTACCAGGTTAACCAGCGCCTGGTTGCGGGCCGATTCATCCAGGCCAGTCAGCGGTTCGCGGCTGAGTACCAGTTCGCCGACCTTGCGCTGGCGCTCGGCCCTCAGCACGCCTTCACGTTCGTCCCAGTCCAGTTGATCCTCGACACGCACCTGCTCGGCCAGCACTGAATCGAACAGCGCCGGATCGAAGTCCGTCGCCAGATAGATACGCTCTTCGCGCTGGCCCTGGCGACTGCCCAAATCGGCGATCACCAGCCACGCTTGTTTCATCAGGCTGTCAGCTTCGGAGAACAGCGCCGCACGGCCGTTCGCCAGCCGATACTCCGCTCCGCCGGGTCGCCGTTGTTGCGCGATGCGGTCCGGATAGGCCAACGCCAGCAATGCGCCGAGCCAGCGCGGATGATCGGGATCGGTCACGGCCTCTTCGGCCTTGCCTTGCAGGTAGCCGCGATATTGCCGGGCCAACTGCCGGGCCCGTTGCACCCCACCCTGAGCGCCGCGTGCGGCGCGCTCTTCGCCGGAAAGCAAGGCCAGGCGACTGTGCAGGTCCGCGCCGGCACCGCGCAGAATGTCGCGCTCGCCCAACAGCGCGGCGACGTTGCAGGCCATGTCTGCCAGGCCCAGCGCCTGGCCGCGCAACAGCAGATGGGCGATACGCGGGTGGGCAGGCAGTTCGGCCATGGCCTGGCCGTGGCGGGTCAGTTGTCCGCCCTCTAGTGCGCCCAGGCGTTGCAGCAGGTCTTGGGCCTGGGCATAAGCGGCGGTCGGCGGCACATCGAGCCAGACCAATTGTTGCGGCGTCACGCCCCAGCGCCCCAGCTGCAGGGCCAACCCGGCCAGATCCGCCGAAAGAATCTCCGCGCTGCCATAGGCGGCTAGCTGTTCGTGCTGGTCTTCGGACCACAACCGATAACACACACCCGGCTCCAGTCGTCCGGCCCGGCCGGCGCGCTGGGTGGCGCTGGCGCGGGAGATGCGCTGGGTGTCGAGGCGGGTCATGCCACTGCCCGGATCGAAACGCGGTACGCGGGCCAACCCCGCATCCACCACCACCCGCACGCCGTTGATGGTCAGGCTGGTCTCGGCAATGTTAGTGGCGAGGACGACTTTGCGTTGGCCGGGCGGCGCCGGGTCGATGGCGGCGCGCTGGGCGGCAAGGTCCAACTCACCATGCAACGGGCACAGCAACACGGTGCCGCCTTCGCCCAAGGCATCGGCCAGTTGCTGATGGACCCGGCGAATCTCCGCCTGCCCCGGCAAGAAGACCAGCACGCTGCCGGTTTCATCGTGCAGCGCTTCCATGACGGTCTGCACCAGTCGCGGCTCGATGAACTCGCCGGGCTGGAACGGCCGCCCCCAGCGCACCGTCACCGGGAACATGCGCCCTTCACTGCGCAGGATCGGCGCGTCATCCAGCAGTTCCGCCAGACGCTCGCCCTCCAATGTCGCGGACATCAATAGAATCTTCAGCGGCTGGTCGTCACGAAACAACTCGCGGCCGTTGAGGCTCAAGGCCAAGGCGAGGTCGGCATCAAGGCTGCGTTCGTGGAATTCATCGAAAATCAACAGCCCCACGCCTTCCAGCGCCGGATCATCCTGCAAGCGGCGCGTCAGGATGCCTTCGGTGACCACTTCGATGCGGGTCCTGGGGCCGACTTTGCTGTCGAGACGAATCCGGTAGCCGACCGTTTCCCCGACCTTTTCCCCCAGCTCACTGGCCAGCCGCTCGGCCGCCGCCCGTGCCGCCAGGCGCCGGGGTTCGAGCATCAAAATGGTTTGCCCGGCCAGCCACGGTTCGTTCAACAAGGCCAGGGGAACACGGGTGGTTTTACCGGCACCGGGGGGGGCTTCGAGCACCGCTTCGTGGCGCGAGGCCAAGGCTTGGCGCAGCGCGGGTAAAACTTCATCGATTGGCAAAGAAATCATTAAAACTCCCAGGCTGGGAATATCTGTTTCACCTAGATCAGACAGGGATGGTTTGAATGCTCAAGATTCTCGGGACGATAGAAAGCGCTCTTGAGCTTCAACTCAAGAGATGTTTGTATCAAAGAAATATTGGATTTGTTGGCCCATCACTTCGAGGCTGTGGGTTTGGCGGGGTCAATAAACAGCAGAAACAAGGAGGCCCCGCAAGCGGGGCCACAACTTAACCTAGTCTCATCACCGTTTCTGTAGCCCGGGAGTGGAGTCGCTAGGGCAGCGACGTCAATCTACGCGTGCGCAACGATCATTGTCAATCCCCAACCTGGGAACCGGAGCCTGTGATCGAATCCGAATGAGTGCCAAGTAAGCACCTCGGCCATATAACAGCTAGGAGCAACAGGTTGCTATGGTTTGGCAAACGCTGGAGGCGAAGCTCTCCACGCCGAGAATGTCTCGGTATCTGAAAAGCAACAAGGATAAGCAGGCCCGTGCAGCAGAGGCCTATGTCCACAACATGAAGATTGCAGAGTCTTTGGTCTCGGTTTTTCATGTCCTTGAAGTCGCCCTGCGCAACGGCATTCAAAAAGAAATGACTCTGGAGTACGGCCAGTCTGACTGGTATGAAAAATGGAACGGCACCGGCGACGTCGATCTTCAGAGGCTCTATGAGAAGGTTGCGGAAGCCAAGAGAGAGCTTCGTAAACGCAAGGTCACGATTACACCAGACAACATCGTAGCGGAGCTCAGCTTCGGATTCTGGACGTCACTGTTTAACAGGGCGACTATTCACAGCCTGTCAAAGCCCCTGATGAGGGTTTTCTACTCTTGCCCTAAAGGCATGCGCAAGCCCGACAACATTCGGACGCGTCTGAACAAGGGGCGGGATCTTCGAAATCGTTGTTTCCATCACGAGCCATTGTTATGGCAGCCCTTATTTGAACTACATCGAGATATTTCCGAGATCATTAAATGGATCGACCCCGGTCTCCACGCCTGGATAGCAAACCACGACCGAGTACCCGACACGTTGCGCGATTGGGTGAATTGGAAAGAGGCGGCCGAGCCTCCTCAGCCTGACAGGCTCGCAAAAGCGGATGATCAGGCTAAGGCGATGAATATTGCTGAGTCGGATCAAAATGGGGATATAGCAACCAGCCACCGAAAACCAGCCAGCAATGCAGATGGTTGAAAACAATCCGAGAAGATCAGCCAAAGATTTAGCAGTTTTGTAAGTAGCAAATGGCGCCCAAGGAACACGGGTGGTTTTACCGGCACCGGGGGGGGCTTCGAGCACCGCTTCGTGGCGCGAGGCCAAGGCTTGGCGCAGCGCGGGTAAAACTTCATCGATTGGCAAAGAAATCATGCTGGCTCCAAAACAGAGGGCCGAGTATAACGGCGAACTGTTTAGCGTGGTCTGGACTCCAACCAGCAACGCCTCTACCTGCTCAGGAGATTGCTATGCGTATTCCCTTTCGCGTGATCGGTGGCGTCCTGGTCGCCAGCCTGCTAACCCAGATCAGCGCCTGCGGCTCGATCTTCTACCCGGACCGTCGCGGCCAGATCGAGGGCAAGATCGACCCGGCTATTGCCGCGCTCGACGCCGTCGGCCTGCTGTTCTATATCATTCCCGGCCTGATCGCCTTTGCGGTGGACTTCGCCACCGGCGCGATCTACTTCGAGCCGGGCAGAAGCGTGCAGATCGAGCCAGAGAAACTCAAGCCGGCCATCAACCCCGACGGCACGATCAATAACCAAAAGCTGCAAGCCATCCTGGAAAGCGAGCTGGGCCGCAGCTTCCCGCTGGACGATCCGCGCCTGATCCAGCACAAGGGCAACGTGCAACAACTGGCCGCGCTCGGTCTCGTACCCGCCGCATAAAAGGCGCAACCCAAGGAAGACCGCGCCATGACCACCAGCACCGAACACGCTCGCCTGCTACGCCTGGCCACTCGGGCGTCGGTGGCCGTGGCGTTCATCCTGATCGTCGCCAAGGCGCTGGCCTGGTGGCTCAGCGGTTCGGTGAGCATGCTCGCCGGCCTGACCGACTCGGCGCTGGACGGCGTCACCTCGCTGCTCAATCTGCTGGCGGTGCATTACGCGCTGCGGCCCGCCGACGATGATCATCGCTACGGCCATGGCAAGGCTGAGTCCTTGGCCGGCATGGCCCAGGCGCTGTTCATTGGCGGCAGTGCGGTGTTGATCGCCTTGCAGGCCTTCGAGCGCCTGAAAGAGCCGGTGCCAGTCGAGGCGCCGTGGCTCAGCGTTGGCGTGATCGTGTTTTCCCTGGCGCTGACCTTGGCGCTGCTGGCCTTGCAGCATCGGGTCGTGCGCGCCACGGGCTCCAACGCCGTGCGCGCCGACTCGCTGCACTATCGCTCCGACCTGTTGCTCAACGGCAGCATCCTGGTGGCCCTGGTTCTTGCCGGGTTCGGCTGGTATCAACTCGACGCCTGGTTCGGCCTGGGCATCGCCGCCTACATTTTGTGGAGCGCGGTGCAGATCGCTCGGGAAAGCTTCGCGGTATTGATGGATGAAGAACTGCCGCCGGACGTGAGCCAGCACATGCTGGAACTGGCCTGCGCGGTACCTGGCGTAGTCGGTGCCCATGACCTGCGCACGCGGATCTCCGGCAACCACTGGTTCGTGCAGTTGCACCTGGAGTTGCCGGGAGAATTGACCTTGTCAGTCGCCCACGGCATCAGCGACCAGGCTGCCGACGCGATCCATCGCGCCTATCCGAAGGCCGAAGTGCTGGTGCATGCCGATCCGTTGGAGGTGGTGAAGCGCACCAGTGCTTGATGTCCGAACCCGTGGCGAGGGAGCTTGCTCCCGCTCGGTTGCGCAGCGACCGTAAAAATCCTGGGTCTGCTGCGCAGTCCAACGGGAGCAAGCTCCCTCGCCACAAGAGCGGCATCCTGCCTGCCGCCAGAACTCAGTACGTCACCCGATACCCACGACTGCTCAAGCAGCTCCCTTGCGCCTGCCGATAGGTCTGTACCACTTCCGGTGCCGGTGGGTAGGTGTAGTTGCGCGGATCGAAACCGCTCTGCTGCACCGCCCAGCGATAACAGTCGTAGCCATCCTGATTGACCTGCTCGGGCGACTGGCCGTTGGCCGGATAAGCCACCACATCAAAGCTGTTGCCCTGGGGTTGCGGCTGCGGGTTGGCGACCGGCGCCTCGACCACGACGTAATCCCGGGTGTTGGCTTCGTAGATGTAATAGGCGCCAGCGGCGAGGAAGAACAGCGAACTGCCGATCCAGACCTCACGAGCATAATCGGGCAGATAGCGGGTGCGGATGCCCCGTGGCGGCTGCACGACGATGTAACGTGGCCCTTGAGGGCGATACCAGTAGCCACCGGAATAGAAGTAATCGTGACCGCGATAAGGCACGCGGTAATGGCGATCCGGGAATCGGTCGATTACATAGCCCGGACGATACTGCGGCCCAGGCCCCCAGCCGTTGCCATGCCCGCCCGGCCGACCAGGCCAATGCTGCTCGGGACGACCGTCATGACTGGGGCGTGGGTTCGGGTAGCCATCGTTGCGACGGGGAATATCGCGGTAATAGCCCGGTTGCGGTTCCTGGGTCTGAGTCACGCTGTCGGGCCGGCCCTGGATCGGCAGGTTGTCGCCGGGTTGCTGCTGCGGCGGGCGACCGTGGGCGTTAGGGTCCTGCGGTGGCCGATCGTAGTGCTGCCCGCCTGGGTTCTGCGGCTTGACCTCGAACTGACGGCTGTTGTCGCCCCGAATGATCTCATTGCTCTGCGGACGCGGCTGGCCCGAGTAACCCTGGCCGTTGCCGCCGCGCCCGTCCTGCCCGCGACCGCCTTCCGGCCCTCCACGGTTTTGCTGATCGTCGGCCACTCCCTGCGCACTGACACTTGCCCACAACAGACCAACACCTGCCAAACGCCAGATGCGCGACTTCATGAAATTCCTCACAACGGTTCGGGGCCTGATGATGAGACTGGAAAAGCCCAGGCCGGTTCTGCGACAGATTATCAGCCACGGGGTTTATTTCGCAGGCATTAAAAAAGGGAGACCCGTCGGCCTCCCCTTGAGAATCTAGTCCGTGCGCGACGCTTTTGGCATCGGCTCACCTCACGCCGTCTTATGGACAGTGTGCAGCTCGGGGGCCTGCCAGTACCGGTGGGTACTGCGACCGCAGCCGGCCGGATTGGGCGGGCTGCACTGGACTGTTTGTCCGAGCAGTGATCTTGGTGGTAAGCATAGGCCCGAGGAACCGGCAGCGGATTGCGAAGATTGCTTGAATAAACACCACTTGCGCAATTTTTACCCCTGGATAGATAATCTTCCGCAATTAACCGATTAAAGGCCCGCTCGATGAGCAAACTCGACCGTTATGACCTGAGTATTTTGGCGGAATTGCAGCGCGACGCGCGCATCTCGAACCAGGAATTGGCCGAACGCATCGGCCTGTCGCCCTCACCTTGCTCGCGGCGGGTCAAGCAGTTGGAAGATGATGGATACATCACCCGCCAGGTCGCCCTGCTCGATCGCAAGATGCTCGGGCTGAGCCTGACCGCCTATGTATTGATCGGCATGGACCGCCACACGCCCGATCGCTTCGAGACGTTCGAAGCCGCAATCCGCAGCCTGCCGCAAGTGCTGGAATGCAGCCTGGTGACCGGCATCGACGCCGATTACCAGCTCAAGGTAGTCGTGCCGGACATGGATCATTACCAGAAACTGTTGCTGGGGCACCTGACCCGCATCGATGGCGTCACCAGCGTGCGATCGAGTTTTGTGCTGAACCAAGTGCTCAACAGCACCGAACTGCCGCTCACCCACCTGCGCAGCTGACCGCCTTGTGGATTGGCCTGCGACACACCACCGCAGGCCAATCCCCCGCGCGTGCCCATGCCTTATACTCGCCGCGTCTTTTCAACCCCGCCCACGCCGGAGTGCCCCGATGGATCCTGCTGTTTTCGAAGAGTGGATGATGACCGGCCTGGTCAGCATCCTGATCATTTTCATGGGTTTTATCGTCTGGGATCTGGCGAAGAAATCCAAGGCAGGACGTTTTGGCTCGTTCATTCTGTTTTTTGTGCTGGGCCTTGGCGTGGCAGCCTTCATCATCAAGAGCGTGGTGATCGGCCTGATCGAATCCGGCACGTTATAAGCGCGCCGGCACTTCCTTCCACTGGCCCTGATCGAGCCCTTCGATCGTCCAGTCGCCGATCCTTACCCGCACCAGGCGCAACGTCGGCAAGCCGACCGCCGCGGTCATGCGCCGCACCTGGCGGTTGCGTCCCTCACGGATGACCAGCTCCAGCCAACTCGTCGGCACGCTTTTGCGAAAGCGCACCGGCGGGTTGCGCGGCCACAATTGCGGCTCGTCCAGTTGGCGGGCCTGCGCCGGCAACGTCATGCCGTCGTTCAACTCCACGCCGTCGCGCAGGCGCTGCAACTGGTCGGCGCTGGGTTCGCCCTCCACTTGCACCCAATAGGTCTTGGCCAATTTATGCCTAGGGTCGGCAATGCGCGCCTGCAATTGTCCATCGTTGGTCAGTAGCAGCAGGCCTTCGCTGTCACGATCCAGGCGTCCGGCCGGATAGATGCCGGGCACGTCGATAAAATCCTTGAGGGTCGCCCGCCCTTCGCCGTCGCTGAATTGCGTCAGGACATCGAAGGGTTTGTTGAACAGGATCAGCTTCGGCTCGGCCGGCGGGGCCTTGGCCACACGGCGCGGCGCGGCGGCTGGAAGCTTCGCGCCAGGACGACGGGAAGCAGGGCGTGGAGGACGGGGCATGGCGGCAACAACATCTAACGGTCAGGGCCGACCATGCTAGTGGCCCGACCGTTAAATGACCACCGTTCAGAACGGCATCAGCGGAACGGCGGCTCGTCGAAGCTGCGCAGTTTGCGCGAGTGCAACGAGTTGAGCTCGGTACGCAACAGGTCCAGCGCCGCGATCCCGATCTTGAGGTGCTGGTTGACCGCCCGCTCATAGAACGCGTTGGCCGAGCCCGGCAGCTTGATCTCGCTGTGCAGCGGCTTGTCCGAGACGCACAGCAACGTGCCATAAGGCACCCGCAAACGGTAACCCTGGGCGGCGATGGTGCCGCTTTCCATGTCCACCGCCACCGCGCGGGACAGGTTGATCAACGGGCGCTCCTGAGCCCAGCGCAATTCCCAGTTGCGGTCGTCGTAGGTCAGCACAGTGCCGGTGCGCAGACGCTTCTTCAGCTCGTCGCCCTTTTCCCCGGTGACGTTGGCCGCCGCTTGTTGCAAGGCCATCTGCACTTCGGCCAAGGCCGGAATCGGAATATTCGGCGGCACCACGCGGTCGAGAATGCCGTCGCGACGCATGTAGGCGTGGGCCAGCACGTAGTCGCCGATGGTCTGGGACTGCCGCAGCCCGCCGCAGTGACCGATCATCAACCAGCAATGCGGGCGCAGCACGGCCAGGTGGTCAGTGATGTTCTTGGCGTTGGACGGGCCGACGCCGATATTCACCAGGGTCACGCCGTGACCGTCGCTGGCCTGCAGGTGATACGCCGGCATCTGGTAGCGATGCCAGACCACACCCGCGGCGATGGCGGAGGCTTCGCCGTGGTCCATGTTCTTGTCGATGATCACGTTGCCCGGCAAGACCATGCGCACGAAACGCGGGTCGCTGCGCAACTGCTCCAGACCGTGGACGATGAACTGATCCACATAGCGATGATAGTTGGTCAGCAGGATCCACGGCTGCACATGGCGCCAGTCACTGCCGGTGTAATGCACCAGTCGGCGCAGGGAGAAATCCACCCGCGCGGCGTCGAACAGCGCCAGGGGCAACGGGTCGGTGTTTTCCCAATCATACAAGCCATCGGCGATGCCATCGGTGGCGGCCGACAAGTCGGTGCTGGGGAAAACCCGCGCCAGCACGGCGGCGGTCACACCGGAACCGGCCAGCTCATCGCCCTGCTCCACCACGTACGGATAAGGAATGTTCTGCTCGCTGACGCCCACCTCGACGGTGACGGTAAAGTCATGCATCAGCGGAACCAGCTGTTCCAGCAGATATTTGCGGAACGCGGCCGGGTGAGTGACGGTGACGCTGTAGGTGCCGGGCAGCTGGACCTTGGCGTAGGCGCGCGTGGTCTGCGGGACTTCGCCATGGCAATGGTAGGTCAGGCGCAGGGCCGGGTAGCGAAACAACGCCCGTTGCTCGGCGTCCGGCTCGATGCGGTCCTTGAGGTAGCGCTTGAGCGCCTGGTTCAGCGCGCTGGTCGCACGCTCGTGCAGGGCCGCCAGCCGGTCCACGGCTTGCTCGGCGGTTTGAACGACAATAAACGCTTCGGTCACGATCAGCTTCCTGTGTTCTGACTTGCAGGCCTTCATCTTGCCTGCATCGTGGTCCGACGGGAACAGTGGCGTATTGGGCGCTATCACTTCACAGCGTCACCGTTGCTTCTAAAACGCTTGCGGCGTTGACCGGGCGACGATGGCCTCGACATTCAAGCCTCGCGGCAATGCACCGTAGACCCGGCCACCATAACCAAGGCGACTGGCAATGAACGCATCGCTGACGTCACTGTTGCCCGCCTCGAGCAGCAGCCTGGCTTGCAGGCCGACAGCGATGTCCTCGGTCAATTGTCGGGCGCGGTACTGGATGTCGTCGGTGTCCTTGAAGGCCGCGTGCAACTGGTGGATGTGCCCGGCCAGACGCTTGTCGCCGTGGCCGTCGCCCAACTCGCTAAACAGCACTTCGAGCACGCCCGGTTCCTTGGACAGGGCCCGTAGCACGTCCAGGCACTGCACGTTGCCCGAACCTTCCCACGTCGAGTTGACCGGCGCTTCGCGGTAAAGGCGCGGCAGGATGCTGTCTTCGACGTAGCCGGCGCCGCCCATGCATTCGGCGGCTTCGTTGATCATCGCGGGGGCCCGCTTGCAGATCCAATACTTGCCCACCGCCGTCACCAGCCGGGCGAACTTGGCCTCGTGCTCATCGTTCAGATGGTCCAGCGCCCGGCCCATGCGCAAGCTCAAGGCCAACGCCGCCTCGCTTTCCAGCGCCAGGTCGGCGAGCACGTTTTGCATCAGCGGCTGTTCGCTCAACAACTTGCCACCGACCTTGCGGTGCGCGCAGTGATGACTGGCCTGGGTCAACGCCTGGCGCATCAGGGCGCTGGAGCCGACCATGCAATCGAAGCGGGTCATGGCGACCATTTCGATGATGGTCGGCACGCCTCTTCCCTCTTCGCCGATCATCCAGGCCAGTGCGCCACGGAACTCCACTTCGCTGGAAGCATTGGAGCAGTTGCCGAGCTTGTTTTTCAGCCGCTGGATATAGAACTGATTGCGCGTATCGTCCGGGCGATGGCGCGGCAACAGGAAACAGGTCAGGCCCTTGTCGGTCTGGGCCAGGGTCAGGAAGGCATCGCACATCGGCGCCGAACAGAACCATTTGTGGCCCACCAGCTCGTAGGCCTGGCCCGGGCCGCTGGCGCCTACCGGATAGGCCTTGGTGGTGTTGGCTCGCACATCGGTGCCGCCCTGTTTTTCGGTCATGGCCATGCCGAGGGTGACCCCGGCTTTATGGGCCATGCCGACGTTACGCGGGTCGTATTCGGTGGCGAGCACTTTCGGCAGCCAACGCTCGGCCAGATCCGGCTGCAGGCGCAGCGCGGGCACGCTGGCGAAAGTCATGGTCAACGGGCAGCCGGTGCCGGCTTCGGCCTGGCTGTGCAAATAGGTCATCGACGCACGGGCGACATGGGCGCCGGGTTGCGGATGGGCCCAGGGCAAGCTGGGCAGACCGTGTTCGACGGCAGTACGCATCAGTTGATGGTAGGCGGGATGAAACTCCACCAGATCGATGCGATGGCCGTAACGGTCGTGACTGGAAAATACCGGTTTGTTCTGGTTGGCCAGGAAGCCTGCTTCCATCAACGGTCCGCCGGCCAAGGCACCATAGGCATCGATCCGCGCCTGCGCCCAACCGGCGCCGAAACGCTGCGACCACTCTTGCAGCGGCAGATCGATGCGGAACAGGTTGGCGCCATCCAGGGAAGGAGGCTGGTTGGTGACGTCGTGGGTTTCGGCGAACTGATGCAGGTTCATGACGGGGCTCCTCGGTCGGCCAACAGGGGTTCAGTTAAGCACCGCCCCCTGGCCGATCAAAGTGGCATATCCGCCTAAATATCGGCGCTTTCGCCCTGCCTCGGACAAAGTACCCGCCGTTGCAAGATGGCCTGCAGGACCTCGAATTTTACCGGTTTGCTCAAGTAGTCGATCAAGGCACCCGAAGGGCAACGCTCCTGATCAATATTCGGGCTGACCACCAGCACGGGCAAGTCCTCGCAACCGGACAGCGCACGGACTTGACAGCAGAGCGACACGCCGTCCAGCGGTGACCGTTGGCAATCGAGGAGCACCGCGTCAAAGCTGTCGCCCTGCAGCAGGTCCAAGGCTGCGCGACCGCTGTCAGCCGTGCGCACCCGATAGCCCAGCTTGAGCAACATGCCGCGCATGACCAACTGATCGATGTTGTTGTCGTCCGCCAGCAATACCGTGCAGTCCTGAGGCCGGCGAGAATCCTGGCGCCCATTGAACGAGAAAGGCGTCGGGACCGCCGCCGGCAGCGCCATGTCGAATTCCACGTCCAGCTGGAAACGACTGCCGCGGCCCGGTTCCGAGGTATGGGCCAGACGTCCGCCGAGCAACTCGACCAATTGCCGACAGATCGCCAGGCCCACACCGAGGCCGCCGTACTCGCGGGTCATCGAGCCGTCGAGCTGGAAGAAGCGCTGGTACAGGGTTGCCTCGCCAAGGTCGGTAAAACCGATGCCGGTGTCGATCACGGCGAAAGACAGCACCAGCCGATCGAGCTCCGACGGCCGGCCAGTGACTCGCAGCGCGACGCCGCCTGCGCGGGTGAACTTGATGGCATTGTCCAACAGGCATTCCAGGCATTGGGCCAGTTTGCCGCTGTCCCCCAGGAGGCGATCCGCCAGGCCGGGGCTCACGTCCACCCTGAAATCCAGGCCCTTGGCCGCTGCGTTGGCGCCAAACTGGACCTGCAAGGCGTCGATCACCCCACGCAGGCTGAACGGTGCCGGATAAACCTTGAGCTTGCCGGCCTGCAACTCGGTGAGGGTGAGGATGCCGTTGACCATGCGCATCATGTCCCGCGCCGAACCGGCGGCGGTCTGTTGATACTGGGTCAGTTCCTCGTCCATCTCGACGGTCTCCATTAACTCCAGGGAGCCGATTACGCCGTTCATTGGCGTGCGCAACTCATGGGTCAAGGTGGCAAGGAATTCATCCTTGAGTTTGTTGCCCTGGGCCAATTGCTGGTTGAGCACTTCGAGCTTCTGCCCGGCGTCAAACAGCGTCTGGGCCTGTTGCTCGCGCATGGCGTTGATACGGTCCGCCAGCGCCAGGGACAACAGCGCCACTTCGATGGCCGAGCCGATCTGGCTGGCGTACATGGTCAGGAAGATGTTCGGCAGGTAGCCCAGCACCATCAGCGTATTAACGACGCCGCCCAGCAGAAATGCCGACCAGGCAATGATGAAATAACGCGCCACCCGCAGGCCTCGCCACCAAGCGAACAACCCGGCGGCGAAAATCACCACGGTGAACACCAGGGCCAATGCCGTCGCCAAACGCAGCGCCAGCGCATAGCTGGTCATCAGCGACAAGCCCAGCACCACGGCACTATAGGCAATCAGCACCAGCAACAAGCGATCGAGCCAGCGGCTGTGTTCGGCGGTTTGCAGGAAGCTGCGGGCGAACTGGCTGCCAAACAAGCCCGCGCAGCCGATGAAAAACGGCGTCGCGGCGTTGGTCCACCAAGGGTTGTCCGGCCAGAAATATTCGACCGCCGCGCCATTGACCGAGAGCTGATACAGGCCGAACGAGGCGATGTAGAAGATGTAATAAAGGTAGCTGGTGTCGCGCACGCTCAGGTAAATGAACAGGTTGTAGACCAGCATTCCCAGCAGCACGCCATAAATGATCCCCAGCACGTACAAGCGCACCGGCTGCTGTTCCAGATAAGCAGTGCTCGACCACAGCGTCACCGGCGCCTGGATTGAACCCTCGCTTTGCAGGCGCAGGTAGACGGTCTGGCGTTGATCAGGCTGAAAATCCAGGCTGAACAAGTAATTGTTCTGGCGAACCTCACGACTGGCGAACGGTAGCGCGTCGCCTGTCTGGCGCACGAGGCGATACGCTCCAGCGTCATTGGGCAGGTACAGGTCGACGTGATCCAGCGGCGGATATGCCAGTTCCAGCAACCAGGTCCGCTGGGCAGCCGGGTTGCCAGGGCGATAATGCAAGTCGATTTTCAGCCAGAACGCCGACCGTGAGTAGCCTGCGTTCAGCGTGGCTTTGTCATGGGATTTGAAACGACTCGCCGCAGCCTGGGCCAGGACGTCCTCGACGGAGGCCGTGCCGCTGGAGTCTTCAAACACCTGCAGGGCGTGGCCCAAAGGCAGGCTTTGGGTAAATTCATCAAATTCGAGGGCACTTGCCAAGGGGGGCAAGCACAGCAGCAACATCAGCAAATAGCGCATTTAAGCCCCAGCGTGGCCTGTCCGGTTGAGTCAGGAAGCCCCCCATTCCCTGAGTAGACGTAAAACCGGCATTACCTGTTATTGGTTGGATCCATCTGTAGCATAGCCGTTGATGGCCAATTTGCACCACGGAAATTTATCCCACAGGAGGCTCTAGAACGGGTGTTCCAGAGCAAACCATTGAGTTAGAGCTGTTGCTTTGGTCAGGTTGCAATTGCGTAGGCGCCGAGTTCAATTGTGGCGAGGCCTTCATCATCACAGGTAGGCGCAGATCGGAGAGGTTTGGTGATAAGCTCGCGCACCATGAATATCTACAGCTCTCGTCCCGTTGTCCTCTGTCTCTCCGGCCACGACCCCAGTGGTGGCGCCGGCTTGCAGGCAGATATCGAAGCCCTGCTTGCCCAGGGATGCCATGCCGCCCCGGCCGTTACCGCATTGACCGTGCAAGACACCGTCAACGTGACCGATTTCCGCGTGCTCGATCGTGAGTGGGTGCTGGCGCAAGCCAATGCCGTGCTCAACGATTCACCCGTTGCGGCGGTCAAGCTGGGGATGCTCGGCTCACTGGAAATGGTCGACACCGTGGTCGAGCTGCTCCAGGCACACCCGCATTTGCCGATGGTCTGCGACCCGGTGCTGCGCGCGGGCGGTGGCGGACGGCTGGGCAAGGATGAAGTCGGCTACGCCATGCGCGAGCGCCTGCTGCCCTTGGCAATCATTGCCACGCCCAACCTGCCGGAAGCGCGCATCCTCGCCGAACTGCCCGAAGGCAGCGCCGATGAGTGCGCCGAAAAACTGCTGCCCTTCGTCAAGCACCTGCTGATCACTGGCGGTCACGGCGACGAGCATGAAGTCCATAATCGCCTGTACAGCCGCGACGGGCACCGCCAGACGTTTACCTGCCAGCGTTTACCCGGCAGCTATCACGGCTCCGGCTGCACCCTCGCCAGCGCCCTGGCCGGTCGGCTGGCTCAGGGTGAACAGCTTGCCAGTGCGGTAAAGACCGCGCTGGACTACACCTGGCGCACCCTGCGCGATGCCGAACAACTGGGCAAAGGCCAGTTCGTTCCGCGTCGCCTGCCGCTGGATTTCTGCTCGTAGCACAGGAGCTGTGGAATGAAACTACGTGGCCTTTATGCCGTGACCGACAGCCAGTTGCTGGCCGGCAGGTTCCTCGCTTATGTAGAAGCCGCGCTGGAAGGTGGCGTGACGCTGCTGCAATACCGCGACAAAAGCAGCGACGAAGCCCGGCGTCTGCGCGAAGCCGAAGCGCTGCGCAACTTGTGCGAGCGCTACAAGACCCAGCTGATCATCAACGACGACGCCGAACTGGCCGCGCGCCTGGGCGTCGGCGTACACCTGGGCCAGACCGATGGCCCATTGGCGCCGGTGCGGGCGTTGCTCGGGCACAAGGCGATTGTCGGCTCCACCTGCCACGCCAGCCTGGAGCTGGCTGAACAGGCCGTCCGCGAAGGCGCCAGCTACGTTGCGTTCGGGCGTTTCTTCAACTCCAACACCAAGCCCGGGGCGCCTGCCGCAAACCTTGAACTGCTCGAACAGGCCCGCATCAAATTGCATATACCGCTGTGCGCCATCGGCGGCATTACCCTGGAAAATGCCGCCCCGCTGGTGGCTCACGGGGTCGATCTGCTCGCGGTGGTCCATGGCCTGTTCGGCGCCGACAGCACTGCTGAAGTGACACGCCGCGCCCGCGCCTTCAACGCCCTGCTGCAAACCAAATAGTCATTTCCGATTTCGAGAGTCCTACCATGTCCCGTTCCGAAACCTTGTTTGCCAATGCTCAAAAACACATCCCCGGCGGCGTGAATTCCCCGGTTCGTGCATTCAAGAGCGTCGGCGGTACCCCGCTGTTCTTCAAGCACGCCGAAGGCGCGTACGTCACCGACGAAGACGACAAGCGCTACGTGGATTACGTGGGTTCGTGGGGGCCGATGATCCTGGGCCACAGCCATCCGGATGTGCTCGACGCGGTGCGCAAGCAGCTGCAACACGGCCTGTCCTACGGCGCCCCGACCGCGATGGAAACCGAGATGGCCGACCTCGTCTGTTCTATCGTGCCGTCGATGGAAATGGTGCGCATGGTCAGCTCCGGCACCGAGGCGACCATGAGTGCGATCCGCCTGGCGCGCGGCTATACCGGCCGCGACAGCATCATCAAATTCGAAGGCTGCTACCACGGCCATTCCGACAGCTTGCTGGTGAAGGCCGGTTCCGGCGCGCTGACCCAAGGCGTGCCGAGCTCTGCGGGCGTGCCGGCGGCGTTCGCCAAGCACACGCTGACGCTGCCATTCAACGACTTGGAAGAAGTCGAGAAAATGCTTGGCGAAGTCGGCCAGGAAGTGGCTTGCATTATCGTCGAACCGGTGGCCGGAAACATGAACTGCGTACCGCCGGCGCCAGGTTTCCTCGAAGGCCTGCGCAGCCTGTGCGACCAGCACGGCGTGGTGTTGATTTTCGACGAAGTGATGACCGGCTTCCGCGTTGCCCTCGGCGGCGCCCAGGCCCATTACGGCGTCACGCCGGACTTGAGCACCTTCGGCAAAATCATCGGCGGCGGCATGCCAGTGGGCTGCTTCGGCGGCAAGCGCGCGATCATGGAATGCATCGCCCCGCTGGGGCCGGTGTACCAGGCCGGCACGCTGTCGGGCAATCCGCTGGCTATGGCCGCCGGCCTGACCACCTTGCGCCTGATCAGCCGCCCGGGCTTCCACGCCGAGCTGACCGACTTCACCACTCGCCTGCTCGATGGCTTGCAAGTACGCGCCGATGCGGCAGGGATTCCGTTCGTCACCACCCAGGCCGGCGGCATGTTCGGCCTGTATTTCAGCGGCGCCGATGACATCGTCACCTTTGAAGACGTCATGGCCAGCGATGCCGACCGGTTCAAGCGCTTCTTCCACTTGATGCTCGAAGGCGGCGTCTATCTGGCGCCAAGCGCGTTCGAAGCTGGCTTCACCTCCATCGCCCATGGTGACGCGGAGTTGAAGATCACCCTTGATGCGGCCGAACGGGCCTTTGCTGTGCTGAAGTAAAGCTGTGGATAACTGACGCTGACTGACACCAGCGTCAGTGATTGCCGATAGCTCTAGCGCTTTTTCCTACGTATTTATCCGAGAAGTGGCCGCCGCCGTTCCCCCGCAGCAGAAAAACGAGTAAAGACTTTGTAAGGATGGCCCTGCTTATTTCATAATGCGCGCTTATTGGATCCCCCGGTGGGTCCACGCGCCCCTCAGAGGTAAGTCGATTCTCATGAACCGCACCGGCCGCACCCTTGCCTTGGGCTGCCTGTTGGTCCTTCAGCCCCTGCTCGCTCACTCACAGGCAGGCGGTAACTCGTTGTTGATCCCGGCAATGGGCCGTTGCACGCTCAACACCCAGCCACAAGATCTCGCACCGGCACTCGACGCCTGTCGAAAAGCGGCCGATGACGGTGATGCACAAGCGCAATACGAGTTGGGTGAGTTCTACTATGATGGCAAGGCCGCGCCGCGCGACCTCAAGCTGGCCCTCAGCTATTTCGAAAAAGCCTCCCTGCAAGGCCATCCCCAGGCGCAATACAAGCTCGGCGGCATGTTCTTTCATGGTGAAGGCGTGCCGGCCAACAACGTCCAAGCTTACATCGTCCTGAAGATGGCGGCGGTCAACGGCGCCGAAGAAGCCTTGGACACCGCCGACGAAGTTGCCGAGCAAATGCCCCGTGACGAGCTGGAGGTGGCGACCCAGGTACTGGGCCAGATCTTTCGCAAATACCTGATGGAATTGCAAAACGCCGACGGACGCACGCCGTTCTCACCGCTGCCCTGATTCCACCGCAGGCCCCTGTGGTTGGGAGCTTTATTGTGGCGAGGGAGCTTGCTCCCGCTCGGTTGCGCAGCGACCGCAAGATATTAGGGCCGCTGCGCCCGAGGCGTCGGACCGGCCCAGCGGGAGCAAGCTCCCTCGCCACAAGGGCTGTGCTCGACTTTAAATCTCTGAATAAACCTGGCTTCAACCACCAGGCTATTTCCTACTTCTCAGGCATCGGCATCGGAAACGGCATCACATTGCCGACCGCGCCGCGGGCTTCGCTGATTTTCGGCGTGCCCAGGCGCTCGACTTCGTCGATGCGCACGATCGAATGCATCGGCACGAAGCTGCGCACCACACCTTCGAACTGCGCCTTGAGCTTCTCTTCGCTCGGATCGACGACCACTTGCGTGCGCTCGCCAAAGACGAATTCCTCGACTTCCAGGAAGCCCCACAGATCACTTTGATAGATCTGCTTGGCGTACATTTCGAACACCTGGCCCTGGTTGAGGAAAATCACCTTGTAGATTGGAGCTTCACGTTTGGTCATGGCTGGCGAAACACATCGGCGGGTAAAAATGAGGGCGCGAACTATAGCATAGCCATTGCTCGCACAACGGTAGGAACCGGGGGACTTGTTGCCTATAATGCGCGGTTCTTTGAATCACGTGATGAACCCCTCCATGGCCAAGAAGCTTTACATCGAAACCCACGGTTGCCAGATGAACGAGTACGACAGCTCGCGCATGGTCGATCTGCTGGGTGAACACCAGGCCCTGGAAGTCACCGCACGCGCCGAAGACGCGGACGTGATCCTGCTCAACACCTGCTCGATCCGCGAACGCGCCCAGGACCGGGTGTATTCCCAACTGGGCCGCTGGCGCGAACTGAAACTGGCCAACCCGGAAATGGTCATTGCCGTGGGCGGTTGCGTGGCCAGCCAGGAAGGCGCAGCCATTCGTGATCGCGCCCCCTATGTAGACGTGGTTTTCGGCCCGCAGACCCTGCATCGCCTGCCGGAGATGATCGACGCCGCGCGCGCAACCAAATTGCCGCAGGTGGACGTTTCGTTTCCGGAAATCGAAAAATTCGACCACCTGCCCGAACCGCGCATCGACGGCCCGAGTGCCTATGTATCGGTGATGGAAGGCTGCAGTAAATATTGCACTTTCTGCGTCGTGCCCTATACGCGGGGCGAAGAGGTCAGCCGGCCGTTTGACGACGTGATTGCCGAGATCATCCACCTGGCCGAAAACGGCGTGCGCGAAGTGACGCTGCTGGGGCAGAACGTCAATGGTTATCGCGGCCTGACCCACGATGGCCGCCTGGCGGACCTCGCCGAACTGATCCGAGTCGTGGCAGCCGTGGATGGTATTGACCGCATCCGCTACACCACGTCGCATCCGCTGGAGTTCTCCGACAGCCTGATCCAGGCCCATGCCGAGGTTCCCGAGCTGGTCAAGCACCTGCACTTGCCGGTGCAATCGGGTTCCGACCGGATCCTCGCGGCCATGAAGCGCAACCACACGGCGCTGGAGTACAAATCCAAGCTGCGCAAGTTACGCGCGGCAGTGCCGGGCATCTGCATCAGTTCGGACTTTATCGTTGGCTTCCCGGGCGAAACCGAGAAAGATTTCCAGCAGACCATGAAGCTGATCGAAGACGTCGGCTTCGACTTCTCCTACTCCTTTGTGTACAGCCAGCGCCCCGGCACGCCGGCGGCTGACCTGGTGGACGAGACGCCGGAAGAGATCAAGAAAGAACGGCTCAACGCCTTGCAGCATCGATTGAATCAGCAGGGCTTCGAAATCAGCCGACAAATGGTCGGGTCGATCCAGAGGATCCTGGTCACCGACTACTCGAAAAAAGACCCGGGCGAATTGCAGGGCCGGACCGAGAACAACCGGATCGTCAACTTCCGCTGCGATACTCCGGCGCTGATAGGCCAGTTCGCCGACGTGCACATCGACGCCGCACAACCGCACTCCCTGCGCGGCTCGCTGGTCCAATAGCTTGAGTCCACGATGAATTGTCAGCCCCTGTTATCGGATTGCGCCGTTTAAGAGCTTTCGTACCCAGCCTACTGGCGCTATCCTTGATTTCACCTTAATTGCCCCTGGGCGGCTAAAAACGACCTTGAACGCACCCATCGAACCACATCGCTTTATTCTCGAGCCCTTTGAGGCTCGCCGCTTCGCCAATCTGTGCGGGCAATTCGACGAGCATCTGCGCTTGATCGAACAGCGCCTGGCCATCGAGATCCGCAACCGCGGAAACCAGTTCGAACTGATCGGCGAACCCAAGCACACCTCCTCCGCGGAAAACCTCCTGCGCCGTCTCTACCGGGAAACCAAGGGGAGCGAGCTGTCGCCGGACATGGTCCACCTGTTCCTGCAGGAATCGGCTGTCGAAGAACTCGACAACCACGCCCCCGCGGAACCTGCGGTGGCCCTGCGCACGAAAAAAGGCATGATTCGCCCCCGCGGCTTGAATCAGCAGCGCTACGTGAAGGAAATCCTCGGCAACGATATCAACTTCGGCATCGGCCCGGCCGGTACCGGCAAGACCTACCTGGCCGTGGCCTGCGCAGTCGATGCGCTAGAGCGTGAACAGGTGCGACGCATCCTGCTGGTGCGTCCGGCGGTCGAAGCGGGCGAAAAGCTTGGCTTCCTGCCTGGCGACCTGAGCCAGAAAATCGACCCTTACCTGCGACCTCTCTATGACGCGCTGTACGAAATGCTCGGTTTCGAATACGTCGCCAAGCTGATCGAACGCCAGGTCATCGAGGTCGCGCCACTGGCCTATATGCGCGGTCGCACGCTGAACAACAGCTTCATCATCCTCGACGAAAGCCAGAACACCACCGTCGAACAGATGAAAATGTTCCTGACCCGGATCGGCTTCGGCTCCACCGCCGTCATCACCGGGGACATCACCCAGGTCGACCTGCCGCGCGGCACCAAGTCCGGCTTGAACCACGTGATCCAGGTGCTCAAGGACGTCCCGGGCATCAGCTTCACGCATTTCCTGCCCAAGGATGTCGTGCGTCATCCGCTGGTGCAGCGCATCGTCGAAGCCTACGAGCGCTTCGAGAACCGCGAGGACGAGGCCCTGCCCGCCGACAAGGGCAAGCGCCACGATGCTTGAACTCGACTTGCAACTGGCCAGCGAGCAACCCTCTCCCAGCGAAGCCCAGTTTCGCCAATGGTGCGAACTGGCCCTGCGCCAGCGCAGCGCCGATTCGGAACTGACGATCCGCTTGGTGGACGAACCTGAAGGCCGCGAGCTGAACCATACCTGGCGGCAGAAAGACTATGCCACCAACGTGCTGTCGTTCCCCGCCGACGTGCCCGACGAGTTGCTCGATATCCCATTGCTGGGCGATCTGGTGATCTGCGTCCCGGTGGTGGAGCGCGAAGCGGCCGAACAAGGCAAGACTTGCGAAGCCCATTGGGCTCATCTGGTGATACACGGCTGCTTGCATTTGCTCGGTTACGACCACATGGAAGATGAGGAAGCCGAGGAAATGGAAGCACTGGAACGGACGTTGCTTGCAGAGCTGGGTCATCCCGACCCTTATGCCGGCGACGAACACTGATACATCAACCTGTAACGACAAAGGATTCAGAGTAATCGCTATGAGCGAAGATCGATCGACCAACGGGCAGAAGTCATGGCTGGGCAAGCTCACCCAGGCTTTTGCCCATGAGCCGAAAAACCGCCAGGAGCTGCTGGAGCTGCTGCGCGACGCACACCAGAACAAACTGTTGGACAGCGAAGCGCTGGCCATCGTCGAAGGCGCTATCCAGGTCGCTGACCTGCAGGTGCGGGACATCATGGTCCCCCGCTCGCAGATGGTCAGCATCAAGGCGACCCAGACACCCCGCGAATTCCTGCCCGCCGTGGTCGACTCCGCTCACTCGCGCTACCCGGTCGTCGGCGAGAGCCATGACGATGTCATGGGCGTGCTGCTGGCCAAGGACCTGCTGCCGCTGATCCTCCAGGAGAACGGCGACAGCTTCAACATCAAGGACCTGCTGCGCCCGGCCACCTTCGTGCCCGAGTCCAAGCGCCTGAACGTTTTGCTGCGTGAATTTCGCGCCAATCACAACCACATGGCCATCGTCATCGACGAATACGGCGGCGTGGCCGGCCTGGTCACCATCGAAGACGTACTCGAGCAGATCGTCGGCGACATCGAGGACGAACACGATGTCGAGGAAGACAGCTACATCAAGCCGCTGCCCAGCGGTGATTTCCTGATCAAGGCCCTGACGCCCATCGAGAACTTCAACGAGTTCTTCGACAGCGAGTTTTCCGACGATGAGTTCGATACCGTCGGCGGCCTGGTGATGAGTGCTTTCGGACACCTGCCCAAGCGCAACGAAACCACCGAGATCGGCTCTTGGCGCTTTCGCATCCTGAATGCCGACAGTCGTCGGATTCATCTGCTGCGCCTGTCGCCCATTGCCCGTTAAACCCCGCGAGCCCCGCTAAGGACACACATGCGTTGGATAACCCGCCCCGGCTGGCCCGGTAACCTGCTGGCCGTGGCGGCCGGCGCGATCACCACCCTGGCTTTGGCGCCCTTCGACATCTGGCCGCTGGCGTTGCTGGCGGTCGGGTTGTTCTATGCCGGCTTGAAGGAACTCTCGCCGCGCCAGGCCCTGGGCCGTGGCTGGTGCTTCGGATTTGGCTTGTTTGGCGCCGGCACCAGCTGGATCTACGTCAGCATCCATAACTTCGGTGGTGCCTCGGTGCTGCTTGCCGGGCTGTTGATGCTGCTGTTCATCGCCGCGATCGCCTGGTTCTTCGCGCTACCGGCCTGGCTTTGGGCGCGGTGGTTGCGGCGCAACGAGGCGCCGCTGGCCGACGCCCTGGCCTTCGCCGCGCTGTGGCTGGGCCAGGAAGCGTTTCGTGGCTGGTTTTTGACCGGTTTCCCCTGGCTCTACTCCGGCTACAGCCAACTCGACGGCCCCCTGGCCGGCCTCGCGCCGCTGGGCGGGATGTGGCTGATTTCCTTCACCCTGGCCTTGACCGCCGCGCTGCTGTACAACGCGCCCGGCTTGGTTCGTAGCGGCCGCAAAGGCTTTATTGCGGCAGGCGTCGCACTGCTGATCGGCCCTTGGATTGTCGGCATGGCACTCAAGGGCCACGCCTGGACCAGCCCATCGGGCGACCCGCTGAGCGTCGCGGCGATCCAGGGCAACATCGAACAGAGCATGAAGTGGGACCCCGAGCAGCTCAACGCGCAACTGGCGCTGTACCGCGACATGAGTTTTGCTTCCAAGCGCGTCGACCTGCTGATCTGGCCGGAAACCGCGGTGCCAGTGCTCAAGGATTCCGCCCAGGGCTACCTGGACATGATGGGCAACTTCGCCGCCGAGCGGAATTCGGCGCTGATCACCGGCGTGCCGATTCGCCAGTTGGTCCGCCATGAGAAGCGCTACTTCAACGGCATCACCGTGACCGGCGAAGGTGACGGCACCTACCTCAAGCAAAAACTCGTACCGTTCGGCGAATACGTGCCGTTGCAGGATCTGCTGCGGGGGCTCATCGCGTTTTTTGATTTGCCCATGTCGGATTTCGCTCGCGGGCCGGCCGACCAGCCATTGTTGCAAGCCAAGGGTTACCAGATCGCGCCCTTCATCTGCTATGAAGTGGTCTATCCAGAGTTCGCCGCCAGCCTTTCCGCACGCAGCGACTTGTTGCTGACCATCAGCAACGACACGTGGTTCGGCACCTCGATCGGCCCGTTGCAGCACCTGCAAATGGCCCAGATGCGCGCCTTGGAAGCCGGCCGCTGGATGATCCGCGCCACCAACAACGGCGTGACCGGCCTGATCGACCCTTTCGGCCAGATTACCGTCAGCATCCCGCAATTCGAACGCGGCATCCTCTACGGCGAAGTGGTGCCTATGCACGACCTGACGCCGTATCTGCAATGGCGCTCGTGGCCGTTGATCGTCTTGTGCGTGTTGCTGCTGGGCTGGGCGTTGATGGCGGGACGGATGGCCAAGACGGTTTAACTCGGTCCCCCATGTGAATGAAAAACCCTGTGGCGAGGGAGCTTGCTCCCGCTGGCCTGCGCAGCAGGCCCTTTTTTAGGGCCGCTTCGCGCTGGAGCGCCAGCCCGGCCCAGCGGGAGCAAGCTCCCTCGCCACAACAGCGATCACCTCACTCCACGCGGTGTTTCATCGGTAGAACAACCAATACCCCACCAGCCCCACCGCCTCGTTCATCAGTTGCCCGGACTGCCAGATCGCCTTGAACTCCGGCATCCAGCCACCCAGCGGCCGGGCGTTGTCCTGGCCCAGGAACCCGACAGGCGCCGGCACCACTTCAAATCCCGAGCGTTCGAAACTCCAGGCCGCCCGCGACATGTGCCAGGCCTGGGTGACCACCACGACTCGCTTGACGCCGGCGGGCAGCAGGATTTCGGCGCTCATTTGGGCGTTTTCCCAGGTCGTGCGGCTGCGCTCCTCCTGCCAGCGCACGGTCACGCCAAAATCCTCGCGCATCGAGTCGGCCATCAGCCTGGCCTCGCTGGGCGGGGTGCCGTAATGCAGGCCGCCGGTTGTCAGCACCGGCAAGCCTGAAGCCTTGGCCAACCGTGCCGCATAACGCTGGCGCTCCAGCCCTATGCCGGTGGGCTGGTCGGCGCCCCAGGCCAGATCGCCGCGCTCGCGGCCCGAGCCCAGCACCACAATGGCGTCGGCGCGCTGGGCCAAGGTCGCCCATTCGCTACGTATTAACGGCGGTTCACGCTCCAAGGCCTTGGCGCTCCATTGCACCGCAACTGGCAGGCTCATCAGCCAGAAACCACCCAGGCCCACGGCGAAACACACACGGGCCAGGCGCGGCCGGGAGTCGCGCCACCACCAGGCGAGCGCCAGCAGCAGCAAAAGAATGCCGGGCGGCAGCAAGAGTTGTTTGATGAAATAGCGAAACGGCATCGGGCATCTCCATAGATGCCCGAAGCCTAGGTGGGTTGTCGCAAAGCGACAATAGATTCCAAAAATCTCGAATCAAAAAAAGCGACACGCGTGAATCCGGCGCTACTTGAACTGCAGAGACCGGACCTTTACAGCACCCTTGTCGGGCGTCCGATCCTTGAGCCAGACAACCTTGGCCGAACGGGGCGCATCAAGACGCTTGTTTGCCTGGGCCTCGCAGGTGGAGGCCTGGTGACCGACCTGCTCAAGGTACGCCTTGACCAGTTCGAACTCTGCGGGGCTCAAGCCGCGCAGTTCCAGCTCTGCCGGGCGCTCATCACGCAAACGACCGGCGGTTCTAGCAGCGTCCAGGGCCACCCCGAGACGATCGATCAGTTTTCCATACAACTCAGGTGTAGCGACTTTTCGTTGTGATTCAACCATCCCTCACCTCATTGAAGATAAGACTCACTCCCCATTGAGAAGCTTAGCTTCGCTGGGCAAACCGGCAGGACACCGCGACCAACGGCCCTGTACGCGGGCGATTGGCCGTGGCCGTCAATGGCTGACACGCAATCAGGGTTTCCCTCGGTAGAGCGCGGTCATGTATGCTACGGCGCTTCCTGTAACTCCACTTCCAGCTTGGCTGGGCATCGAAAACGCCGCATTCGGCGTCGTCTGCGTCCAGCATGGCAACGAAGAGGATTGGGCCACCCCATTCAGTACAAAAGTAGCCATGCACGAACACTACCAGCCCCGTGAAATCGAAGCCGCCGCCCAGTCGTTCTGGGACGAGCAAAAGTCCTTTGAAGTCAGTGAACAGCCAGGCAAGGAGACTTACTACTGCCTGTCGATGTTCCCTTACCCCAGCGGCAAGCTACACATGGGGCATGTGCGCAACTACACCATCGGCGACGTGATCTCCCGCTATCAGCGCATGCAAGGCAAGAACGTCCTGCAACCCATGGGTTGGGACGCCTTCGGCATGCCGGCGGAAAACGCCGCAATGAAGAACAACGTGGCCCCCGCCAAGTGGACCTACGAAAACATCGCCTACATGAAGACCCAGCTGCGCAGCCTGGGCCTGGCGGTGGATTGGTCCCGCGAAGTGACCACCTGCAAGCCGGACTACTACCGCTGGGAACAATGGCTGTTCACCCGCCTGTTCGAAAAAGGCGTGATCTACCGCAAGAACGGTACCGTGAACTGGGACCCGGTGGACCAGACCGTACTGGCCAACGAGCAAGTGATCGACGGTCGCGGCTGGCGATCCGGCGCGCTGATCGAAAAGCGCGAGATCCCGATGTACTACTTCAAGATCACCGCCTACGCGGATGAACTCCTGGAGAGTCTCGACGAACTGACCGGCTGGCCCGAGCAGGTCAAGACCATGCAACGCAACTGGATCGGCAAGTCCCGGGGCATGGAAGTGCAGTTCCCGTACGACGTCGCGTCCATTGGCGAAGCCGGCACCCTGAAAGTCTTCACCACCCGCCCCGACACCCTGATGGGCGCCACTTATGTGGCCGTGGCCGCAGAGCATCCGCTGGCGACCCTGGCGGCCCGGAACAACCCCGAGCTGCAGGCATTCATCGCCGAGTGCAAGGGCGGCAGCGTTGCCGAAGCCGACGTTGCCACGCAGGAAAAGAAAGGCCTGCCGACTTCGCTGTTCGTCGAACACCCGCTCACTGGCGAAAAACTGCCGGTATGGGTCGCCAACTACGTACTGATGCACTACGGCGACGGCGCCGTGATGGCCGTGCCGGCTCACGACGAGCGCGATTTCGAATTCGCCCACAAGTACAACCTGCCGGTCAAACCGGTCGTGCGCACCAGCGTCGGCGACCAGACCCCGGCACCTTGGCAAGACGCCTATGGCGAACACGGCGAGCTGATCAACTCCGGCGAGTTCGACGGCCTGGATTTCGCCGGCGCGTTCGACGCCATCGAAGTCGCCCTGATCAAGAGGAACCTCGGCGCCTCGCGTACCCAGTTCCGCCTTCGCGACTGGGGCATCAGCCGCCAGCGCTACTGGGGCTGTCCGATTCCGATCGTGCATTGCGACACCTGCGGCGACGTACCGGTGCCAGAAGACCAACTGCCCGTGGTCCTGCCGGAAGACGTCGTACCCGACGGCGCCGGTTCGCCCCTGGCGCGCATGCCTGAATTCTACGAATGCAGTTGCCCGAAATGCGGTGCACCGGCCAAGCGTGAAACCGACACCATGGACACCTTCGTCGAGTCCTCCTGGTACTACGCCCGCTACGCCTCGCCGCACTATGAGGGTGGCCTGGTGGAAAAATCCGCGGCTGACCACTGGTTGCCAGTGGACCAGTACATTGGCGGCATCGAACACGCCATTCTCCACCTGCTCTATGCGCGCTTCTTCCACAAGCTGATGCGTGACGAAGGCCTGGTGAGCTCCAACGAGCCGTTCAAGAACCTGCTGACCCAAGGCATGGTGATCGCCGAGACTTACTATCGTCGCGAAGCCAACGGTGCCTACACCTGGTACAACCCAAGCGATGTCGAACTCGAACGCGACAGCAAGGCCAAGGTCATCAGCGCCAAGCTGATCGCCGACGGCTTGCCGGTGGAAATCGGCGGCACCGAGAAAATGGCCAAGTCGAAGAACAACGGCGTCGACCCACAGTCGATGATCGACCAGTTCGGCGCGGACACCTGCCGCCTGTTCATGATGTTCGCCTCGCCACCCGACATGAGCGCGGAATGGTCCGACTCGGGCGTCGAGGGCTCGCACCGCTTCCTCAAGCGCGTCTGGCGCCTGGCGCAAGCCCACGTCACCCAGGGCCTGCCGGGCAAACTGGTCGTCGCCAACCTGAACGACGAGCAAAAAAACGTTCGTCGCTCGATTCACCTGGCGATCAAGCAGGCGAGCCACGACGTTGGCCAGAACCACAAGTTCAACACCGCCATCGCCCAGGTGATGACGCTGATGAATGTGTTGGAAAAAGCTGCGCAGGGCACCGAACAGGATCGCGCGCTGGTTCACGAAGGCCTGGAAGCCGTGACGCTGCTGCTGGCGCCGATCACACCGCACATCAGCCACGAGCTGTGGAGTCAACTGGGTCACGCCGACCCGGTGATTGACGCCCGCTGGCCGGTGGTGGACGAAACCGCGTTGGTGCAGGACAGCCTGACACTGGTCATCCAGGTCAATGGCAAACTGCGCGGCCAGATTGAAATGCCGGCCGCCGCCACTCGCGAAGAAGTCGAAGCCGCCGCGCGGGCCAACGAGAACGTGCTGCGCTTTGTCGATGGCCTGACGATCCGCAAGGTGATCGTGGTGCCCGGCAAACTGGTCAATATCGTCGCAAGCTAATTGGATCGGGCGTCCGGCCACAGGCCGGACGCCGAATATGACCTGCAGGGCCGCACGCTCGGCCCATGGGTTTCAAGGGGAGCAACAAGATGATCAAACGTAATTTGCTGGTTATGGGCCTGGCGGTCCTGTTGAGCGCCTGCGGCTTCCAGCTGCGTGGCACCGGCACCACCGAACTGGCAATCACCGAGCTGGACCTGAGCGCGCGTGACGCCTATGGCGAAACCGTGAAAGCGCTGCGCGATACGCTCGAAGACAGCGGTGTGAAGGTCTACAGCGGTGCACCATACAAACTGGTATTGACCCGTGAACAGCAAAGCCAGCGTAGCCTGAGCTATGCCGGTGCCGGTCGTTCCGCCGAATATGAACTGAACAATGTGCTGAGCTACGAAATCCGTGGCCAAAACAACCTGGTGTTGCTGGACGACAAGCTGCAAGTGCAGAAGGTCTACCTGCATGACGGTAACAACATCACCGGTTCCGACCAGGAGTCCAGTGAAGTGCGCGAGGAAATGCGCCGTGACCTGGTACAGCGCATGATGCTGCGCCTGCAACAGCTGAACCCGGGCCAGTTGGACCAACTGCAACAGACCGCCAATGCCAAGGCCAAGGCCGAAGCCGAAGCACTCGAAGCGGCACGCAAGGCTGAAGCGGAAACCCCGCAGCAGTCGCCGATGCAAATCCCGGCTGAATAAGCCTTGCGGGGCGCTTCGGCGCCCCGCTTGCATGCGCCTATGAACTGTCCTTTATGAAACTGGCTCCCGCCCAACTCGGTAAACACCTGCAAGGTGCCCTGGCGCCCGTCTACATCATCAGCGGCGATGACCCGCTGTTGTGCCAGGAAGCCGCCGACGCCATCCGCTCCGCCGCCCGCCAGCAAGGTTTCGACGAACGCCAGGTGTTCGCCGCCGACGCCAGTTTCGACTGGGGTACGCTGCTGCAGGCTGGGGCGAGCATGTCGTTGTTCGCCGAGAAACGTCTGTTGGAACTGCGCTTGCCCTCCGGCAAGCCTGGTGACAAGGGCGCCGCTGCGCTGATCGAATACTGCTCGCGACCGGCCGAAGACACGGTGCTGCTCATCAGCCTGCCGAAACTCGATGGCAGCGCGCAGAAAACCAAATGGGGCAAGGCCCTGGTCGAAGGCCAGCAGACCCAGTTCGTGCAGATCTGGCCAGTGGATGCCAGCCAGTTGCCGAGCTGGATCCGCCAGCGCCTCTCCCAGGCCGGCCTGTCGGCCAGCCAGGACGCGGTGGAGCTGATAGCCGCCCGGGTCGAAGGCAACCTGCTGGCCGCCGCCCAGGAAATCGAAAAGCTCAAGCTGATGGCCGAAGGTGGGCAGATCACCGTGGAAACGGTCCAGGCCGCCGTGGCCGACAGCGCCCGCTTCGATGTCTTCGGGCTGACCGATGCGATCCTCAACGGCGAAGCAGCCCATGCCCTGCGCATGCTTGAAGGCCTGCGAGGCGAAGGCGTCGAGCCTCCCGTGATCCTCTGGGCCCTGGCTCGGGAACTGCGGCTGCTGGCCAACCTGTCGCTGCAATACAGCCAGGGCGTGCCGCTGGACAAAGCCTTCAGCCAGGCCCGCCCGCCCGTCTGGGACAAGCGCAAGCCCCTGATGAGCAAGGCCCTGCAACGTTATTCGGCGCCGCGCTGGGCGCAATTGCTGCTTGAGGCCCAGCGCATCGATGCGCAGATCAAGGGCCAGGCCGCCGGGTCGCCATGGATGAGCCTGAGTCGGTTGTCGTTGTTGATGGCGGGCCAGCGACTCCCTTTACCCGCTGAATAACACAGTACCTGTGGCGAGGGAGCTTGCTCCCGCTGGACTGCGCAGCAGTCCTAAAATCATTTGACTTGGTGTGTCAGACAAAATGCATTCAGCTCTCTTGGGGCTGCTGCGCAGCCCAGCGGGAGCAAGCTCCCTCGCCACAACAACTCTCCAGCCACAACGCCGTCGGCCATCCTTGAAATTTCCTACGCAATGCAGGGACTGGACAAAGCGCCAGCCCTGTCCCATGATTTGCCCCGCAAAACCACCCCACGAGAGATCCCCTCATGAGCAAAAAGCCATCCAAGCATGGCCCCAACAAGGCCAAATCCATCATCGCCCAGCCGCTGTTCCGCAGCCGCCAGGAACGACCCGCCAAGGGCAAAGGCAGCTACCGCCGCGAAGCCTTCCAGTCTGACAACTGGGAGGCTTCTTGCTTTCTGGCAGCTTGAAACACCAGGACAAGCCCTACGCCCCTTTCGCATGTTAAGGTCAGCACCTGATCTGAATTTCTGGACCCGTGCATGCCCTTTTGTCTTCCCCGTCGTTGGCCGTTGCGCCAACTGATCGCCGTCACAAGCGTCGTCCTGCTTGTTGCCTGCGCAGAGAAACCCACCGCCGCCGATGCCCAACCGCTCCAGACCGCTCCTGCCATGACCGCGCCGGCGATCGTGCCGCCTGTCGTGCCCTCCGGAGAAAACCTGGCCATAGCGCCCACCCAGACCTTTGCCGAATGGCAGGCCGGGTTTCGCAAGGAGGCCCTGGCCGCCGGGATCCGTGCCGATTTGTTCGACCGTGCATTCATCGGCGTCAGTCCGGACATGAGCGTGATCAAGGCTGATCGCAGCCAACCTGAATTCACCCGACCGGTGTGGGAATATCTCGACGGCGCACTGTCGCCCTTGCGCATACGCAAAGGCCAGGCCCTGATCCAGCAGCAGGCGCAGATCCTGCAAAGCATCGAGCAACGCTATGGTGTCGATCGCGAGGCGCTGGTTGCGGTGTGGGGCATGGAAAGCAACTTCGGCCAGTTCCAGGGCAACAAATCGGTGATCAACTCCCTGGCGACCCTGGCCTACGAAGGACGGCGTCCCGGCTTTGCCCATGCGCAACTGATCGCCGCGCTGCAGATCCTGCAACAGGGCGATATCTCGCCGGAAAAAATGCTCGGTTCCTGGGCCGGCGCCATGGGCCAGACCCAGTTCATTCCCACCACCTACAATACCCATGCGGTTGATTTTGACGGCGACGGCCGCCGTGACATCTGGGGCAGCGCCACCGATGCCCTGGCCTCGACCGCACATTATCTGCAGAGCTCCGGTTGGCAGCGCGGCCAGCCATGGGGGTTCGAGGTCGATCTCGCGGAGGGCTTCGACTACACCCTGGCCGATGGCACGATCCGCAAGCCTGTTTCCGAATGGATACGGCTGGGCGTCTCGGAATACGGCGGCCTACCGATAGCCCCAGAGGATAAACAACTGTCGGCGTCCCTGCTCCTGCCCGCCGGCCATCGCGGCCCGGCGTTCCTGATCTTCGATAACTTCCGCGCCATCCTCAAATACAACAACTCATCGTCCTATGCCCTGGCGGTAGGACTGTTGTCACAACGCTTCACCGGTGCGGGGTTAGTCTATGGACAATGGCCAAAAGAGGATCTGCCCCTGAGCCGCAGCGAACGCATCGAGCTGCAGACCCTACTCGGCAAGCACAACTACGACGCGGGCAATCCCGACGGCATCATTGGCGCCAACACCCGCAAGGCCATCCGCAGCGCCCAACAGTCGCTTGGCTGGCCGGCGGATGGATATCCGACGCATAAGCTGCTGGACGCGCTACGTAACCGCTGAATTGGCCTGATGCGTCCTACCGCTAAACTGCTCGCTACACCCCCGGGGTTGGCGAGCAGTTCTCGATGTTTGATGAACAGGTAACGGGGGCCTAGCCGCCGAGCACCACATCCTGCTCCAACGTCAGCCTCTTCTCCCCCGCATCCAATTCCACCAGCGCGCCCATGGGCAACGTCAGGTTCGGATCACAATGCCCGCTGCGCCAACCGGACAACACCGGAATGCGCAATGGCGCGAAGGTCTGCTTGAACAAGCGGTTCAAATCCTCGACGTCCACACCCGCGACATCTCCCAGCAGCACGCCCCGCAACTTCGCCAGGGTGCCCGCCAGCCGCAGCTGGGTCAGCAAGCGGTCGATGCGATAGAGCGGTTCATTGACGTCTTCCACCAGCAGGATCACGCCTTGCGCATCGATTTCGTAAGGCGTAGCCATGGTCGCGGCTATCATCGACAGATTGCCTCCGAGCAGCCGCCCGTGAGCGACGCCTGGCTCGACAATCGTCAATGGATAAGCCGCCGGATGGCTCAGTACGTCGCCTGCCCTCAATTGCCCACGCAGCAGGCTGAAGAACGAAGTGACAGTCGGCGGTGCCTTGCCGCCCAGCAGGTCGGCATTGAGCAATGGCCCATGGAAGGTCACGAACCCAGCATGGCGGCTGATCGCCAGGTGCAGCGCGGTGATGTCGCTGTAGCCGACAAAGGGCTTGGCGTTACGCCGCAACAGCTCGAAATCGATGCGATCCAATAGTCGCGGCGTGCCGTAGCCCCCGCGCAGACAAATAATGGCCTTCACCTGCGGGTCGGCGAAAGCTGCGTGTAGATCGTTGAGCCGCACCTCGTCACTGCCGGCCAGGTATCCGTCCTTTTCATGGACACCCGCAAATATCCGCAGCTCATGACCGTGGGCGCGCATCCATTGCACGGCTTTGTCGGTGTCCAGCGGCGCCGGACCGGCAGGCGCGATCACTCCGATCAGCCCTCCGGCCGGGAGCGCCGGTACCGGCTGATGCGGATACAGGGTGTGCTTGGGTCGAACGGTCATCCATGAATCTCCCTGCATAAAGTCGTGCATACACCCCGCCGTGAAAGGCCTGGCCGATCAGGAGGACAGGTAGGAAGAGCGCGTCAACCCAAGGCGCAGCGCATCCAGGAACTGGGTGCGCTCGGCTGCGGTGATGCGAGCGCTGGCGCACTTGTCACGGTAATGCGTCATCAATTCCTCCGGCGACAGGTGCACGTAGCGCAGCATGTCTTCGATGGTGTCATGGGTCTCGATGCCGGCGTGGTACACACTGCCGTCGGCGTTCTGGTAGATGTTCACCGAATCGGTGTCACCGAACAGGTTATGCATGTCGCCGAGAATTTCCTGATAGGCACCCACCAGGAAAATGCCCAGCAGGTAGTCTTCGCCTGGATTCAGCGAGTGGACCGGCAGGCTGGTCTCGATGCTCTGCTCGTCGACGTATTGCTTGATCTTGCCGTCGGAGTCGCAGGTCAGGTCTTGCAGCACGGCGCGGCGCAGCGGTTCTTCGTCGAGGCGATGCAACGGCAGGATTGGCAACACCTGGCCGATCGCCCAGGTGTCCGGCAGGCTCTGGAACACCGAGAAGTTGCAGATGTACTTATCGGCCAACTTGTCGTTGAGTTCGTCCAGCACCTGGCGGTGCGAGCGCTGGCGGGCCTTCAGCGAGTTGTGCAGGCGACGGCAGACGGCGAAGTAGCATTGCTCGGCCAGGGCTTTTTCCGCCAGGGTCAGCTTGCCGTCGGCGTATTGGGCGGCCACGTCGCTCATGTAGTGGGTGGCGCGCCAGTAAGTCTCGGTAACCATCTCGATATCGGTTGGGCCCAGCAGGTCCACCAGCCATTGCACGGTTTCCGGCAGGCTTTCCTTGTTCTCGATCACCGGCACATCGTCGTGGTGTTTCTCGACGTCGGTCACCTGCACCACCAGCATCGCGTGGTGAGCTGTCAGCGAGCGGCCGCTTTCGGAAAAGATGTGCGGATGCGGCAGGCTTTGGGCGTCGCAGAATTCCTTGAGCATGCCCACCACGACACCGGCGTAATCGTCCATGTCGTAGTTGATCGAACTGGCGTTGCGCGAGTGCGTACCGTCGTAGTCCACGCCCAGGCCACCGCCGACGTCGATGTGATCCACCGGCAGGCCGAGATTGCGCAGCTCGCCGTAGTAACGGATCGCTTCCTTGAAACCATGCTGGTAGTCCGCCAGGTTGGCGATTTGCGAACCCATGTGGAAGTGCAACAGACGGATGCCCTGATCCAGGCCGGCGCCGCGGAAGCGCTCGACCACGGACAACAGCTGCGCGGCCGACAGACCGAACTTGGATTTCTCGCCACCGGTGTCGGCCCACTTGCTCGACGCCAGGGACGACAGGCGCACCCGCAAGCCTACCTGAGGCTTGACCTTGAGCGACGCGGCTTCTTCGATCACCAGGCCGACTTCGGATTCTTTCTCGATCACGATGAAGACGTTGTGACCGAGCTTCTGGCCCATCAGCGCCAGGCGAATGAACTCGCGATCCTTGTAGCCGTTGCAGACAATCGTCCCGCCCTTTGGCGCCAGGGCCAGCACCGCCAGCAGCTCAGGCTTGGAACCGGCTTCCAGGCCGATGGAAACGTTCTGGGTGGCGATGATGTTTTCGATCACCGCTTCCTGCTGGTTGACCTTGATCGGATAGAGCGCGGTGTATTGGCTCTGGTACTCCAGGCGTGCGATGTTGCTGTCGAACGCACCGGTGAGCTGGCGCACACGGTCTTGCAGGATGTCGGGGAAGCGCACCAGCAGGGGCAACGAAAGGCCACTCTGGCGCAACTGGTCGACTTGCTCGTACAAATCGATGGGCGAGCTGTCGGGACCGTTCGGACGGACTTCGACGCGACCGGCGTCATTGATCGCGAAATACCCGGCCCCCCAATGGCGGATCCCGTAAACGCTGCGGCTGTCCGCAACTGTCCATTGGCTGCCATCGTCTTTGCGTGTGCGTCGTACGGACATCGAAGTCCCCTATAAAGAAGTCAAAATGCACCATCCGGTCGGAGGCTGGCGCAGTCTAGAGAATGGAAATGACGATTTGCCTGTAAGCAAGGTAGACCCTGCCCGCAGCGCTGAGTTTAAAACCCGTTCCGAACAGGTTCTGTGAAAACCCTGCGGACGATCCGGAACCCGGGGTTCGGATCAAGCCGAGGTGGCTTTGACAGAAGCTGCTAGCCGCCGGATTTTTTTGCCTTGAAACCGTGTTTGGTGAGTTCCGCCAGCAGCAGCTCGACGTGATCGCCCTGGATTTCGATGATGCCGTCCTTCAACGCGCCACCGGTGCCACAGCGTTTTTTCAACGTTGTCGCCAGCTCCTTGAGCGCGTCTTCGGCCAGCGGCACGCCGGTGATCGTGGTCACCGTCTTGCCACCGCGGCCTTTACTTTCGCGGCGCACGCGAGCGATACCGTCCCCGGCGGGAATGGCGGTCTGTTTGCAGATGCAGGCATCCACCGGCTGGCGGCAATCAGGACAATGACGACCGGCGTCGGTAGAAAATACCAGGCCACCCAGGGCGGCGAAGGATGCGGCTTTTTTGGCCACCGGCAATCCTCTTCGGAGGACAATGACTGGTCGGGGAGCGAAAGTGCCCCGACCGCGAAGCCCCACTCAGGCAGGGGCAGCGCAACTGGACCGAACGATGTCGGCCAAGCTTGAAAAGTCGCGCAGTGTAACGACAAAAAGCCGACTTGCTAAGGGCCAATCGGCGCCAATTTACAGCTTCTTTGCGACACCCTGTTCGCGGGCTTTCAAATAGCGCCCGAGCGCCGCCAGAGAGTCCGGACAATAAGGCTTGTAGCGGATTTCATCGAGCACCTGCTCGACCGGCAGGAAACGCGCTTCCAGCACTTCCTCCGGTTGCAGGATCAACGGACCGTCCCACACCGCGGAGAATGCCGCACACCACAGGCGACTGCCGGCGTCCTCGAAATAGAAATGGTCATGGGCAATCAGCTCGACGCCGCTTACTCCCAATTCTTCGGCCAGCTCGCGGGCCGCCGACTCGGCGTAGGTCTCGTGCGCCTGCACCATGCCCCCCGCCGCAACGTCCCAGAAACCCGGGTAGATCGCCTTGCTCAAGGTTCTTCGGTGGACGCACAACTCGCCGGCCGAGTTGAACAGCATGATGTAGGTGCCGCGCCCGATCAGGCCGCGCTCGCGCAGCTGCGAGCGCACCAGGCTGCCAAGCAGGTTGTCGTGTTCGTCGACCCAAGCGATCTGCTCGGCATCCGAGGCCACTCGGTGAGCAACCTCACGGGCGCTTTCGTCCATTGATCAGCCCTGGTTCAGCAACTGTCGCAAGTCGATCACCGCCGCATTGGCGCGGGAAATATAGTTGGCCATGACCAGCGAGTGGTTCGCCAATACACCGAAGCCGCTGCCGTTGAGGATCATTGGGCTCCAGACCGGTTCCTGCGAAGCTTCCAGTTCGCGAATGATCTGCCGCACGCTGACCGTGGCGTTCTTCTTCGCCAGCACATCGGCGAAGTCAACCTCGATGGCGCGCAACAGATGCGACAACGCCCAAGCCTGACCGCGGGCTTCATAGAACACGTTATCGATTTGCAGCCACGGCGTTTCCACCACTTCCTCATCCACCTGCGGCACCTGACCCGGCGCCGGGACTTCGGTTTTCAACGCAGTGTTGAGCTTGACCCGGCCGACGCTGGCGGACAGCCGCTGGGACAACGACCCCAGGCGAGTGCCGACATCACCCAGCCAGTTGTTGAGGTTGTCGGCGCGAGCGTAGAACAGTGCGCTTTTTTGCGCCGGGTCGGACAGGCGCGCCTGATAGCGGCTCAACGAATTGATGCCTTCCTGGTATTCCGACTCGCTGGAGGGCAGCACCCAGCTACGGTTGTCGAAGTTGAACCGTGGCTCAGCCTTGGCGAGATCGGCGTCTTCGGCAGATTGCGACTGGGAACGGGCGAAGTCCTTACGCAACGCGCGGCTAAGGTCGCGTACCTGTACCAGCACGCCGTATTCCCAGCTCGGCATGTTGTCCATCCACAGGCCCGGCGGGAAACGATCATTGGAAATGTAACCGCCCTGCTTGGTCAACAAAGTGCCGGCCACGGTCTTGAGGGTTTCAACGGTGGTGTAGCCGACCACCATTTGCCTGCCGTCCTTCTCGGCCGCCGCCTGGGCGTTCTGCTGCACGGGGAACAACGCTGGTTCCTGGCTCCAATACCAGCCGACCGCAATGGTCACCAGCAGATAAAGACCGATGAGCGTGGCCAGTGCCCGGCTGAAAAACACCCCGCCCAGGTAACTGCGGGTGTCCGATTTCGGCTCGGCGGCGCGTTCAGGCGCGCTGCCCGCGCGGTTCTTCCAGTCCAGCATGGCGATGTCCCTTCAATCACTTGAGTTCACGGTTCGACCACAACCTTACATCAACGTGCCTCAGCCGGCATCCGTCGTTGGGCTTATCGGAGTTTTACTGTCGCGAAGCCGAAAGGCTTATAAGGGATTCCCTTAACCGTGCAAGCCATCAATCCAAGGCAAAGAGCATCGATAGAAACCTGAGCCTGTATTGGATCGCACCACGAAGTACCGCGCAGATACTCCTTGAAGAAGCACTGAACCCCTTGTTTCCCGGGGCTTTCCCCTACCCCGTACGGCGCATTCCAGACTGTTCGGTCAGAAACTGAATGACCCCTCTTGGCAGATTATTGACGTACGACACTCATGTAAGGGAAAAGAGGTGCTAGCATAGAGCCACCAGTCGACCTCAGCATGCCCCCTAACTAGTAGTCAGGATATGACCGAGTCAGAAGACCCCAGCCGTGAGCGCCTCAAGCACCACTTTGCCCAGCGGGTAATTCATCAGGCTCGCCAGATCCTTGAGATATGGCAGCGCCTGCAACGCAGCGAGTGGTCGAGCGCCGACCTCTCTGAGCTCAGCGAAGCCAATCTGCGTCTGCTGCGTTTTGCCGAGCGCTTTGAACAACCTGAGCATTACCAGCTTGCCCAAGATATCAGCCAGTCGCTGCAAGCGGTGGACGCCAATCGTGGCCGCCTGAGCAGCCAGTTGATTACCGAAATCAATCGCTTGATGCAACGCCTGTCCCGCACTGGCCTGCGCCACGGCGACCAGCTCGAGCAAACGTTCCTGCCGCCGCTGCGCAAGCCCGTCTATGTGGCGTTGCAAGACCATGACCGCGCCGAGCGGCTGGCCAGGCAGTTGGAGTTCTTCGGCCTCAGTGCCCAGGCGCTGGACAGCGTCGCAACGTTCAAGGCCTCGATGATCGAGCGCCTGCCTGCGGCCATTGTCATGGATGTGGATTTCAACGGCCCTGGTGTTGGCCTGAAGCTCGCAGCCCAAGCCCAGGAAGGACTCGACCAAGCCATTCCGCTGTTATTTTTCAGCTTGCTCGAAACAGATACGCCAACTCGCTTGGCGGCGGTGCGCGCCGGTGGCCAGGAGTTTCTCACCGGCACGCTCGAAGCCTCGAGCCTGCTGGAGAAAATCGAGGTGCTGACCTGTGTCGCCCAATACGACCCCTATAAAGTGCTGATCATCGACGACTCCCGGGCCCAGGCCCTGCACACCGAGCGCCTGCTCAACAGCGCCGGGATCGTCACCCGGACCTTGATCGAGCCGATCCAGGCCATGGCCGAACTGGCGGATTTCCAGCCCGACCTGATCATCCTCGACATGTACATGCCCGCCTGCACCGGCACGGAGTTGGCCAAGGTAATCCGCCACAACGACCGCTACGTCAGCGTGCCGATCATTTACTTGTCCGCCGAAGACGACCTGGACAAACAGCTCGACGCCATGAGCGAAGGCGGCGACGACTTCCTGACCAAACCGATCAAACCCCGGCACCTGATCACCACCGTGCGCAACCGCGCGGCCCGGGCCCGCAATCTCAAGGCGCGAATGGTGCGCGACAGCCTCACCGGCCTCTACAACCACACCCACATCCTGCAATTGCTCGAAGACTGCAGTTTCCGCGCTCGTCGGGAAGGCAAGCCACTGAGCTTTGCGATGCTGGACATCGACCACTTCAAACGGGTCAACGACAGCCATGGCCATCCCATGGGTGACAGGGTGATCAAGAGCCTGGCGCTGTTTCTCAAGCAACGACTGCGCAAGACGGACTTCATCGGACGGTACGGCGGTGAAGAGTTCGCGATCGTCATGCCCGACACCGACATCGACGCCGCCTACAAGGTGCTGGATGAAATCCGCCAGCGTTTTGCCGAGATCCATTACCCGGCCCAACCTCAAGACCTGTGGTGCACCTTCAGCGCCGGCGTGGTCGAAATGAGCGACGAATCCGACAGCCTGGTGATGGCAAGCCAGGCGGACGAAGCGCTGTACCGCGCCAAGCACGCTGGGCGCAACAGGGTACAAAGCGCGCGGCAATCAAAGCAAAGTGCCACCTTTTCATCGGAATCAACCGATTCGGTCATAAACGTGTAACGTAAACGCAATAACTTCAGGCACTTACGATTCTGCCCCCGGTAGACCCTTGATGCGCCTGAAGCTGCTGACCAATCTCAATACCCTTCTTTTAGTTGCCGTGTGCCTTGGCCTCGGCGCCACGCTTTGGTGGTCGCAAATCGCCCTGGAGCGTCCTTATCTGCTGATGGAGCGCTACCTGGGCCTGTCGCGGCAGTTCCAGGGCGAAGTGGCGCGCAACATCGAGGATTATCTGGCCAGCGGTGACGCCCTGCGCCTCAGCGCGGCCACTCAAGCCCTGGAAACTTCGCAGAAAGAGCTGGATCAATTCCCTCCCGAGCTGGCCAATACCCTGCGCCCGAGCCTGTCGAACCTCGACGGTTTCAGCAAGACCGATCTGTTGGCTGCCGGCAAATTGGCCGGTGACCCGCAGGCCTTGTTGCTGCAGGCCGAACGTGAGCTGAGCGCCAGCCTGGATCAACTCGCACAGTACGCCAATGGTGCACCCGCTTATTTGCCACCGCTCTTCGCCGCCTCGCAGCACTTGGGCCGGCTTTCCCTCGCGCGGGATAAATTCGTCAGCAGCGGCCGCAGCGAACTGGCCGCCGATGTCGAGCGAGAATTGGCAAGCATCCGCACGCAAGCCCAGCTACTGGAGAGCCTGCCGTTGCTCGGTGTCACCGCCAGCAGCGAATCGGGCAGTGATGACTTCGCCGCACTGATGGGCCTGCAAACCCAGGAAAAAACCGCCGCCGAAGATGCCGGCATCGCGCTCAAGCGTGAGCTCAACAGCCTGCTCGGCCGCTATCCCGCAGAACTGGCGCGCACCCGCGAGCTGATCCAGAAACGCGCCGAGCTGAGCAATGCCACGCACCTGAAGACCGCAGAAGTGCAAAAAGCAATCGATGCCATGGAGCCGGCGGTGCGCGCACTGCATGGGCAGATCCAGGGCGAAGTGCGGTTGATCCAAGGGGTGATGATTGGGTTGATCCTCTTGATCGCCCTTCTGATCGATACCCTGCAACGGCACCTGGCCCGTACCCTGACCCGTCTGGCCCCAGCCCTGTCGACATGGGCCGAAGGCGACTTCAGCAATGACATCCACGTCGGCGCGAATAACCGCGAGCTGCGCGATATCGAAGCGTCCCTCAATCGCTTGCGCGCGTATCTGGTGGATCTGGTGGGCACCATTCGCCTGAACGCCGAGCAAGTAGCGAACAGCAGCCGGACCCTGGCGGAGTTGAGCGGCGAACTGCACAGCGGCGCCCAATACCAGGCCGGCGACACGGCATTGATCCGCGATTCCCTCAGCGAACTCGAGGCGACCATCCAGCAGGTGGCCGGCGATGCCAGCCAGGCCGCAGCGGCCAGCCGCAGTGCCGGAGACGCGGTGGAACATGGCCAGAAAGTCATTGGCCTGAGCCTCGCCGGCCTTCACGGGCTGGTCGGAGAAGTGCAAGGCAACGCGCAAATGATCGAACAACTGGCCGAGGAGTCGGCGACCATTGGCGGCGTACTGACCGTCATCCGCTCGATTGCCGACCAGACCAACCTGCTGGCCCTCAACGCGGCCATCGAAGCCGCCCGCGCCGGAGAAATGGGTCGAGGCTTTGCGGTGGTGGCCGAGGAAGTCCGTTCCCTGGCCCAACGCACGGCGGGCGCAACCGCCGAGATCCAGGCGCTGATCGCTCGCTTGCAACTGGCGGCGCGACAGTCGGTGGACGGCATGCGCGCCCAGGTCGAACACGCCGAAGCCACCGCCAGCCAGGCACAGGCAGCCGACGGCGCGCTGGATGAAATCGTCGGCGCCATCCAGACCATCGCCGATACGGCGGTACGCATCGCCGATGTCACGGCCCAGCAAAGCGGCGCCGTCAGCGAGATCCGCGATCATAGCGAGCGCATACATCAACTGGGCGGGGATAACCTGATGCGCATCGGCCAGGGGCGGGAACAGGGCGACCATCTCCTGGTGCTGGGCGGGCGTTTGCATACGGCAGTGCGGGCGTTTCGGGTTTAGCACCTGGAAACTGTATGAATCACGTGGCGAGGGAGCTTGCTCCCGCTCGGCTGCGAAGCAGTCGTAGAACCTGCCTACTGTTTTTTTCCGATACACCGTGTTGAATGGTCTTGGGGCTGCTGCGCAGCCCAGCGGGAGCAAGCTCCCTCGCCACAGGGTCGACTCCGAGAGAAGGTGAACACTCACCGTCAACCGCCATCGCCTGTGGGAGGGAGCTTGCTCGCGATAGCGGTGGGTCAGCTTGCATCGATGTCGGATGTGCCGCCGTCATCGCGAGCAGGCTCGCGCCTACAAGGCTCGGCTTCCAACCGCATGACCGAATCAGAAACCTCGGTCACATATTTCGCGCAAACATCGCTCATCGTGCTGGCTATTGCTGAGAACTGGACAGTCATAAAGGCTTTGCGGCATAGTCGCCGGGTTCTGACACCTGCTCACAGATAACAAGGAACAGCAGATGGCGACCCTTTTGGTCCTGCATGGACCCAACCTGAACCTGCTTGGCACCCGTGAACCGGGCGTCTATGGCGCCGTGACACTGGCCCAGATCAACCAGGACCTGGAACAGCGGGCCCGCAATGCCGGCCATCATTTGCTGTATCTGCAAAGCAACGCCGAATACGAATTGATCGACCGCATCCATGCCGCGCGTGGCGAAGGCGTGGACTTCATTTTGATCAATCCAGCAGCTTTTACACACACAAGTGTCGCATTACGTGACGCGCTGCTGGCGGTGAGCATCCCATTCATCGAAGTGCATTTGTCCAACGTGCACAAACGCGAACCTTTCCGCCATCACTCCTACTTCTCCGATGTAGCGGTGGGAGTGATCTGCGGCCTTGGCGCCAGCGGTTACCGACTGGCCCTGGAGGCCGCCCTAGAGCAGCTTGAAAAACAGGCAACAGCTTGAAAAACAAGCGTTAAACGCCCCTGACCGACCCTTGGGAGTTGATGATTCATGGATATCCGTAAAGTTAAGAAACTGATCGAATTGCTGGAAGAGTCCGGCATCGACGAGCTCGAGATCAAGGAAGGCGAAGAGTCCGTACGCATCAGCCGCCACAGCAAGACCCCGGCCCAGCAGTTCTATGCACCGGCCCCGATGCAGGCTCCGGCCGCCGCCCCTGCTCCGGCAGCAGCGCCAGTTGCCGCCGCAGCACCAGCCGCACCGGCCGCGCCAACGCTCAACGGCACTGTCGCTCGTTCGCCGATGGTGGGCACGTTCTATCGCAAGTCTTCGCCCTCCTCGCCGTCCTTCGTTGAAGTCGGCCAGACCGTGAAGAAAGGCGACACCCTGTGCATCGTCGAAGCCATGAAGATGATGAACCACATCGAAGCTGAAACCAGCGGTGTGATCGAATCCATCCTCGTTGAAGACGGCCAGCCGGTTGAGTACGACCAACCGCTGTTCACCATCGTTTGAACCGCGGAGAGCCTTTGATGACTGCGAAGTTGGAAAAAGTCCTGATCGCTAACCGCGGCGAGATCGCCCTGCGGATTCTGCGTGCCTGCAAAGAGATGGGCATCAAGACCGTCGCCGTTTACTCCAAGGCCGACAAAGAACTGATGCACCTGGGCCTGGCGGACGAATCCGTCTGCATCGGTCCGGCGTCGGCTGCGCACTCCTACCTGCACATCCCGGCGATCATCGCCGCTGCCGAAGTGACCGGCGCCACCGCCATTCACCCAGGCTACGGTTTCCTCGCGGAAAACGCCGACTTCGCCGAACAGGTGGAAAACTCCGGTTTTGCCTTCATTGGTCCGAAAGCCGACACCATCCGCCTGATGGGCGACAAGGTGTCGGCCAAGCACGCCATGATCGCTGCCGGCGTACCCACCGTTCCGGGCTCCGACGGCCCGCTGCCGGAAGACGAAGAAACCGCTTTGCGCATCGGTCGCGAAGTCGGTTATCCGGTGATCATCAAGGCCGCTGGCGGCGGCGGTGGTCGCGGCATGCGCGTGGTCCACAAGGAAGAAGACCTGATTTCCTCGGCGAAACTGACCCGCTCCGAAGCAGGCGCGGCGTTCGGCAACCCGATGGTCTACCTGGAAAAATTCCTGACCAACCCACGCCACGTCGAAGTCCAGGTACTGTCCGACGGCCAAGGCCATGCGATCCATCTGGGCGACCGCGATTGCTCGCTGCAACGTCGTCATCAGAAGGTGCTTGAAGAAGCACCGGCACCGGGCATCGACGAACAGGCCCGCGAGGAAGTCCTGGCCCGTTGCGTCAAGGCGTGCATCGACATCGGTTACCGTGGTGCTGGTACTTTCGAGTTCCTCTACGAAAATGGTCGTTTCTACTTCATCGAAATGAACACCCGTGTTCAGGTGGAGCATCCGGTTTCGGAAATGGTCACCGGTATCGACATCGTCAAGGAGATGCTCAGCATCGCCGCCGGCAACAAGCTGTCGTTTACCCAGGATGACGTGGTCATCCGCGGTCATTCGCTGGAATGCCGGATCAACGCCGAAGACCCGAAAACGTTCATGCCGAGCCCAGGCACGGTCAAGCATTTCCACGCCCCAGGCGGCAATGGCGTTCGCGTCGATTCGCACCTGTACAGCGGTTATGCGGTTCCGCCGAACTACGACTCGTTGATCGGCAAGCTGATCACCTACGGGGCGACCCGTGACGAAGCCATGGCGCGCATGCGCAACGCGCTGGACGAAATCGTGGTAGACGGGATCAAGACCAACATCCCGCTGCACCGCGACCTCGTACGTGACGAAGGTTTCTGCAAAGGCGGCGTCAACATCCACTACCTGGAGCACAAGCTGGGCAACCAGCACTGATCCTCCAAGGGATGTAGAAAAAAGACCCCGGTCCATTTGGTCCGGGGTCTTTTTTTGCGCGTCTTTCTCCGGATGCCAGAATCGAATCAGCCCAGCACAACCATGGTGAACTCGTTCAACGCAAGTTGCGCCGCCGTCGCCGGCCTGCCTTCGCGGGTACGAACAGCACCATTGGCATTGGCTACCAGCGGCTCGCTGCGATAGCGCGTCATGAATTTGCGTGCACGCATCGACACAGGGTCGGAGCCGTTTTTCGCCCTCGCCAGTACCGGAATGTAGTAGCGCTCGACCTGACTCTGAGACGTCTTGAATACCGTCGTAACGCCATTGCGCAAATCCAGCGAAACGCCGTAGGTATTACCGAAGCAGGAAGAATACGACCAGTAATCCCAGGTTGGCTGAAGACCCTGGCGCCTCATCACCTGCCTGACGGGTTCACCAATGTCCGCGCCCGTGAGCCAGTCCCCACCTACCAGGGTCACCCGAATATCCTTCGCTGATCCTCCCAGGCGCGACATGACCGCCTTGGTACCGCGTTCGATAAGCTTGCGAATGTTGTGATCAAAATGAATGACCGCTCCTGTCTTGGTGATTGGGTTGTACATGGAAGCGACCACACACGTCTGCGCGTTCAGGGAAAACAGATAGTGATCCGTGATCGCCTCGCTGAACCTCGCCACCACTGCCTCGCCCTGCATCGCCCCCCTTGTTACGTCAGGGAAGACGTGTCCGGGAAACCCCTCCCTTAGATCCCCCACGCGACCCAGATTGCGAACCCCGTCATTGCCGCCCCTCAGGCCAACGGAGTTGTGTACCCATTTGCCATCCGCCAGCCTGCGGATGGGCACGTTATATAACGCACCGGGACGGCTGGCATCCACCAGGCACAAGCCGCCAAAATAAGCATCTTCCCTCACCTGGAAATAACGGCCCCGACTGCGGATGTAATAAGTACTTCGCGGCTGCGATGCGCTGGGTGGGCTTCGGTAGGTGCCGTAAAAAACGCCCTCGTCTGTCACTTGTTGCAACGACTCAGGCGCAACCCTGGCCGCCTGCTTCGACTTCAAGCGAATGGCCCGGAGCAACGGGCCGGTTTCCTTCGCTGCGGCCGATGCCGAGGCGCCACTCAAGCGTTGCGCCGATAGCGATAGCGGCCTCAGCGCAAGCTTCAAGTTCATCGTCGACCGCCCGAGCAGTGCAACCATGCTGGCCGCCCCGAGCACGGCGAACAGGGATCCCCAAGACGCAGCCAGCCAGTCTTCGATGGCCTCCTGGGTATTGCCCCGCACTTGCGCCTCGATCGCCTGCCGGGTACTGATGCCGACAAAGGCTATATCCAGCAACAGGGCAAAGGGTGGGTAGACCATGCAGATGGGCGCCGCCGCAAAGAGCAGTCCTTTGATAACCTGATTCTTGATCACCTCGACACGACTGGTGGTGACATCCTCCACGTCGGTGACAGCTCGCTCGATGTAGGCATCGAACTCTGCGCCGATATCGACCACCCGATTGAATTCACGCAACGTATCGACGCGCAAGGTCCCGCGCGCCAGTGCCTGCAACGAACGCCCGACCGAAGCGCGGGCACTCAGCGCCACCCGCTCCAGGACGTAGTCATGCAATTGCGCCGCGATGCGTCCGGAGAACCCCAGGTAGTTGCGAAACAGAACGCCATCCGGAGCATCGGGCGTATACAGCCAATAGAATCCCTTCGGGTCGAAATAGGCGAAGACATAGACGCCCGACACCACGTGCCCACCCACGGTAAATTTGAGCACGCCTTCGCGCATTACGGCCGTTGCGGAATAAAGGGAGCTGCCAGCAGCTTCTCTGTCGCCCAGCAGCGTGACCTGCCGGGTAAGCCAGCGAAATTCGTCGGAGCTCAACGCAGACTGACCGTAGGCGATACGCAGGTCGCGGTCGATCTTGGCCAACAGCATGTAGCGGCAGGCATCGCGGCGCTTCGAGTACTGCGGGACATTGGCATCCAGGAATCTGCCGCGAACGTACCTGGCGTATTGTTCGCCCAGGTAGGCCCTTCGAATATAAAGCGCCAGGTCAGCGCTGCGAACCTGTCCGAGATCCTGGCCAACGGAGGAGCGCACGCCTTTTATGGGGTTATCGATGCCCGAATTGTCGTCATACCCGTGGATGGCAAGCTCCAGCAGGCTGGCAACCCTCCATTCGCCTGCCAGTCCCGGCTGGTAGTCGATAAGAACAGTCGCAGGATCCACCGGCTCTTGCACACCTTTGCTGCGCATGTAGGGCGCAATCGCTTGCGTGACGCTACGTTTGGCGAAGTCCACGAAGACTTCATAACCCATGAGCTGCTCGTGGAATAGCTGTTGATGGAGCAGCAATTCCTGCCACAAGCCACTGATGCTGCGCCGTGACTCAAGCGACAAAGCCGCGTACCAACGAGGCGACTCGCTCATTTCGACCTGCATCAGGTTATGGGCCACCCCCGTCAGGACAGCGCGCTCAAGGCAGGCCCTGAAACCTCTCAGCGTTCCTCTGGGATCCTTGCTCAAATCCCAGGATGTCGGCATCTCCTTCACGCGGAGAAAATATTCCCGGGCCCTGTCACGATCATTCGGCGCGAGCTGCTGCAGCAGATATTGGCGACCGGCTTCGCTGGCAGTCCAGAGCCCTATCTCCGCGCTCACGGCCCGAAGCGAAGGCAACGAAATCCATTCCTGGCCATCGGGCTTTCCGGGGGCGTAGAGCAGTATTCCACTGATTACCCCCCGCGCGTCCTGGCGGAAAAACAACAGCAGCTCAGCACATTTGAATGCTTCGGGCAGTTCGACATTGGAAACATGCAATCTACCGGCGGTTTGCACGGGGAGCTCACCCTCCCACAAAAGATTCAGATCCTCGTGGTTCACCACCGTGATATGTCCGGTGCACCGAGCGACAAAGGCACTGTGACGCAATCTCGCCATGAACCAATCGAGCATGGCGTCCTGAAGGTCAGCGCCGTCATATCGGCTCGACAGCGCAGACAGATATTCAGCGGGGGCATCCACGTTCGCCAGTAATTGGGCCAGGAATTGGGGTGACAGGGGCTGGTTGCGGAGCATGGCGCCGTTTTCCACCAGAAACACCGACACGGCGTCCGGCCGGATCGGCCCCGTCGCCATCAAATCACTCAAGCGATAGGTTCGTGTTGGCTGCCCCATTACCGTTCGCCACCGCAACTGCACGCGAATGTTGTCCGGCTCGACTTCCATGTCGAGCTCGCGCCTGACGTAGTCCTTGGCTAAATGTCGGGCGAAACTCTTCAGCGAGCTCAAGCCGTCGAGCAGCTCATCGACCAGTGCCTGCGCTTGCAAGGCGTGTTCATGCAGAGCCTTTAGCCAATTAAGGTCGGCGTCACCCAGCCCCCGCAGCCAATCCGGCAACTGTAGACGTGCCAGCCCCGCCAGTTCCCGTCGCTCCTGTTTGGTTGCGAGCGCGGTCAATTGACCCATGCGACGCCAGGCGTCTTGAAGCTCTTCAATTTTCCCGCGCAATTCTTCCATATCCAGCCCGATCAGTTGGTCTGGCTGGAAAAGCGCATCGATCGCGGCCATGTGCTCGTCGAGCTTTTCCTGGACGATGGTGCCGAGCTGGGCATCATTCCCAAGCACCTTCCAGTGGCGCCCCAGATAATCCTTGTAGTGGTTGATGAAGGCCGAGACTGTTCCTTCCAGCGCTTGGGCGATGGCATCCCGGCGCTCCGCGGCAAATCCCAGATCCGGCCCGTCGGGCCAGCGATAAGGCGCATCCTGGTGCTCGTCGTAAGCCTCGGGGGCTTGATGAACCAGCCGTCGCAGCGCCGTGTCGAGCAGGGTGCCGACGAAGTGCGGGTCGATGTTGCCTTGGTAGAAATGGGTGCGCAGCTCGACCAGCAAGTACTCCTCCAGTATCTCCATCAAGGTCATCTGCGCTTGCATCCGGGCGTCGATAGCCGCTTGCCAACGCGCCAGTTTTTCCAGAACCGCTTGGGTGGTGACCTCCTGCGAAGAAGACAGCGGCCCCGCGTCATCCCTGTTTCGTTGCCACTCGGCAATGTTGTCCATACACATTCCTCCCTGTTTTGTGGACCAGCACCTTATCCGCACTGCGACACGCCGATGTCATACATATGTATATCGAAACACCCGTCCGGGCTGTCCAGGACGCGCTTATCCACTTTGATAGCGACCTGGCGTACACTGCGCGCCTTTGCAGCCCCGCGCTGCCCCCCGTGGATATTTTCAAAGGTGCCCGCCATGCCTTGGCTGCAAGTACGCCTGGCCATCAGCCCGGAACAAGCCGAAACCTACGAAGACGCCTTCCTTGAAGTGGGCGCGGTATCGGTGACCTTCATGGACGCCGAAGACCAGCCCATTTTCGAGCCGGAGCTCAATACCACGCCGCTGTGGTCCCATACCCACCTGCTGGCGTTGTTCGAGGGCGGTACCGAGGCTGAGAGCGTGCTCGCTCACCTGGAGCTGCTGACGGGCAGCCCATTGCCCGAACATCACAGCGAAGTGATCGAAGACCAGGACTGGGAACGCAGCTGGATGGACAACTTCCAGCCGATGCGTTTCGGCCAGCGCCTGTGGATCGTCCCGAGCTGGCATGCCGCGCCAGAACCGGATGCGGTGAACTTGCTGCTGGACCCGGGCCTGGCGTTCGGCACCGGCACCCACCCGACGACCGCGCTGTGCCTGGAATGGCTCGACGGCCAGGACCTCAAGGGCTGCAACGTGCTCGACTTCGGCTGCGGCTCGGGGATCCTGGCGATTGCCGCGCTACTGCTGGGCGCCAAGGAAGCGGTCGGCACCGACATCGATGTCCAGGCCCTGGAAGCCTCCCGCGACAACGCCGGGCGCAACAACATCCCCGAAGCGCTGTTCCCGCTGTACTTGCCACAGGACTTGCCACAGGTCCAGGCCGACGTACTGGTGGCCAATATCCTCGCCGGCCCGCTGGTGTCCCTGGCGCCGCAACTGTCGAGCCTGGTCAAGCCAGGCGGACGCCTCGCGCTGTCAGGTATCCTCGCCGAACAAGGTGAAGAAGTCGCCACCGCTTATGCTGCGGACTTCGAGCTGGACCCGATTGCCAATCGCGATGGCTGGGTGCGCATCAGCGGACGTCGGCGCTAGAATGGCTGCCTGTATCAACCGGATTGCCGCATGACCGACAGCTTCGTCACTCAATGCCCGCATTGCCACACCAGTTTCCGCGTCAGCCATGGTCAATTAAGCGTGGCACGCGGAGTGGTTCGTTGCGGCTCGTGCTTGCAAGTGTTCAATGCCGCCCGGCAACTGCTGGAGCAACGCGCTGTCAAGGACATCGCCGCGCCGCCGGCTTCGCCCGTCAAGCCTGCCGTCGAAGCCCCGCGCGCCATCAGCCAGAAACAATGGACGGCCGCCGAGCTGGACCTCGATGACCTGGATAAGGAACTGGCTCGCCTGGAACGGCGTGACAAGCGAGCACCAGACACCTTTGGCCGGCGTCGTGAAGACAACCTGAGCGCCCAGCGCGAACATCTTTCGAGCGAGCAGGAGCCCTGGTCCGACAGCCTCTACAGCGAGTCCCCCGCCGAACGCGCCGAAGCCGCCATCCAGCCGCCCCTCGAGCCGTTCGAGCCCCATGAACCCGCGCGACCGCCGCGGACCGAACCATCCTTGTCGCTGGCGCTCGAACCGCTGGAACCGGACGACGAGCCTGTCGCCCCGCTGAGCCTCACGCCGGACGACGAACCCCACGAACACCTCGAACGCCTGTCCGCCACTGATGGTCTCGACGACGAACCCGAACAAGCGGCGCCGCTGCGCAAGTCACGGGAACGCCAGGAACCGGGGATACGCGCCGAAGCCCTCCACGACCTGGACGACGACCCGCTGCAATTGGACTGGCGCAAGCGCCGTACGCCCTGGGGCCGTCGCCTGCTCTGGGGCCTGTTGATACTGCTCGCCGCTGCAGCTTTAGGCGGTCAGTACATCGCGTACCATTTCGAAGAACTGGCTCGCCAGGACCAATACCGCCCCTGGTTCTTGCAAGTCTGTCCGGCGATTGGCTGCGACGTGCCGTCCAAGGTCGATATTGCCAAGATCAAAAGCAGCAACCTGGTGGTGCGCAGCCATCCGGAATTCAGCGGTGCCCTGGTGGTGGACGCGATCATCTACAACCGCGCGCCCTTCTCCCAGCCCTTCCCACTGCTGGAGCTGCGTTTTGCCGACCTCAATGGTCACCTGATCGCCAGCCGTCGCTTCAAGCCAGGCGAGTACCTGGGCGGCGATCTCGAGGGCCGCGGCGAAATGCCGCCGCAGACGCCTATTCATATTGCGTTGGATATCCTGGACCCGGGCCCAAAAGCGGTGAACTACAGCCTGAGCTTCCATTCACCCGAATGAAGCCCACCAGGGCCGGCCGATTGACGACAGCTTTCTGACTCGCCTGACCCAGACCAAACCGCTGGCGATAACAAAATAGCTGTTCAGATTTTATCCAATTCGACCTTTATCCAGTCATCGAGAGCGGGTATCATGCCAACCCTTTTTCGAAGTCTCATGATCCGGCCCCACTTCAGGGAAGTCCTATGTCGGCGGTACGCATCGGCCCATATACATTGCAGAACGGTCTGGTTCTCGCCCCCATGGCGGGCGTCACCGACCAGCCCTTTCGTCAGTTGTGCAAACGATTGGGTGCGGGCCTTGTGGTCTCGGAAATGGTGACCAGCGACATGAGCTTGTGGAACACCCGCAAATCGCGGCTGCGCATGATCCATGAAGGCGATCCCGAGCCCCGCTCGGTACAGATCGCCGGTGGCGACGCGCAGATGCTGGCGGAGGCAGCCCGGGCCAACGTCGAACTGGGGGCGCAGATCATCGACGTCAACATGGGCTGTCCGGCGAAGAAGGTTTGCAACAAGGCTGCTGGCTCGGCGCTGTTGAAGGATGAAGCGCTGGTCACCGAGATCCTGCAGGCGGTTGTCGCCGCGGTCGATGTGCCGGTGACCCTGAAGATCCGCACCGGGTGGGACCGGGAGAACAAGAACGGCCTGACAGTGGCGAAGATCGCCGAACAGGCCGGTATCACAGCGTTGGCGGTCCATGGCCGCACCCGTGCTGACCTGTACACCGGCGAAGCCGAGTACGACACCATTGCCGCGATCAAGCAGGCGGTGTCCATCCCGGTCTTTGCCAATGGCGACATCGACTCGCCCGAGAAGGCCCGGTACGTGCTGGACGCGACCGGTGCCGATGGCCTGTTGATTGGCCGGGCTGCCCAGGGGCGGCCATGGATTTTTCGTGAAATCGAACACTACCTGCGAACCGGCGAAAAACTCGCTGCGCCGATGTTGTCCGAGGTGGAACGTATTCTGCTAGAGCATCTGGCCGCGCTGCATGCCTTCTATGGAGAAGTCATGGGCGTACGCATCGCTCGCAAGCATGTGGGCTGGTATCTCGCAACCCTGCCGGGCGCCAGGGAGTTTCGCGCCCGTTTCAATCGTTTGGATGGTACGCAAGCACAATGCGCCGACGTTCAGGCGTTTTTCGCCGAACGTTACAAGAGCCTGACAGGGGACGAAGGGGTGGCCGCATGACGATGATGACCGAGACTTTAGTGAGTGGAATAGCACCCGTGAGCGACAACGTGAATTTGAAACAGCACCTCAACACGCCCAGCGAAGAAGGCCAGACCCTTCGCGGGAGCGTCGAGAAGGCGCTGCACAATTATTTCGCCCACCTTGAGGGCGCTGCCGTCACGGATGTGTACAACCTGGTGCTTTCCGAAGTCGAGGCGCCGCTGCTCGAAAGCGTGATGAACTACGTCAAGGGCAACCAGACCAAGGCCAGTGAGCTGCTGGGCCTGAACCGCGGCACCCTGCGCAAGAAACTCAAGCAGTACGATCTGCTGTAAGCATTCAATCAAACCAGAAAGGCGCCCGCGTAAAAAACGGTCGCCTTTTTTGCTGACTTCCCTTGCTTTTGATGGAACTTGAAATGACCGACCAGACCACCCGCCTGCCGATCCGCCGCGCCTTGATCAGCGTCTCCGACAAGACCGGGATCCTCGAATTCGCCCGCGAGCTGCAACAGTTGGGCGTAGAGATCCTCTCTACCGGCGGGACCTTCAAGTTGCTGCAGGACAACGGCGTCGCAGCAGCGGAAGTCGCGGACTACACCGGTTTCGCGGAAATGATGGACGGTCGCGTCAAGACCCTGCACCCGAAAATCCATGGTGGGATCCTCGGTCGTCGCGGCATCGATGACGCCATCATGAACGAGCACGGCATCAAGCCGATCGACCTGGTAGCGGTCAACCTCTACCCGTTCGAAGCCACCATCAACAAGCCCGGCTGCGACCTGCCGACCGCCATCGAGAACATCGACATCGGCGGCCCGACCATGGTCCGCTCGGCGGCCAAGAATCACAAAGACGTGGCCATCGTGGTCAACGCCAGCGACTACGCCAGTGTGCTGGAGAACCTCAAGGCCGGTGGCCTGACCTACGCCCAGCGTTTCGACCTGATGCTCAAGGCCTTCGAACACACCGCCGCCTACGACGGCATGATCGCCAACTACATGGGCACCGTGAACCAGGCCGCTGAAACCCTGTCGACCGAAGGCCGCAGCGAATTCCCGCGCACCTTCAATACCCAGTTCGTCAAGGCCCAGGAAATGCGCTACGGCGAGAACCCGCACCAGAGCGCGGCGTTCTACGTGGAAGCCAAGCCTGCCGAAGTCGGCATCGCCACGGCCACCCAGTTGCAAGGCAAGGAGCTGTCGTTCAACAACGTGGCCGACACCGACGCCGCGCTGGAATGCGTCAAGAGCTTCGTCAAGCCAGCCTGCGTGATCGTCAAGCACGCCAACCCGTGCGGCGTCGCGGTCAGCCCGGACGCCGAGGGCGGCATCCGCCAGGCCTACGAACTGGCCTACGCCACCGACACCGAGTCGGCCTTCGGCGGCATCATCGCCTTCAACCGTGAACTGGACGCCGAGACCGCCAAGGCCATCGTCGAGCGTCAGTTCGTCGAAGTGATCATCGCCCCTTCGGTCAGCGAAGAGGCCCGCGCCATTGTTGCCGCCAAAGCCAACGTTCGCCTGCTGGCTTGCGGCCAATGGTCGGCTGACCGTGCGCCAGCCTGGGACTACAAGCGCGTCAATGGCGGCTTGCTGGTCCAGAGCCGCGACATCGGCATGATCGGCAGCGAAGACTTGAAAGTGGTGACCCAGCGCGCCCCGAGCGAACAGGAAATCAATGACCTGATCTTTGCCTGGAAAGTCGCCAAGTACGTTAAATCCAACGCCATCGTCTACGCCAAGAACCGCCAGACCATCGGCGTCGGCGCCGGCCAGATGAGCCGCGTGAACTCGGCCCGCATCGCCGCGATCAAGGCTGAACACGCCGGCTTGCAGGTACAGGGCGCGGTCATGGCCTCCGATGCGTTCTTCCCGTTCCGCGACGGTATCGACAATGCGGCCAAGGTCGGCATTACCGCAGTGATCCAGCCGGGCGGCTCGATGCGTGACGCAGAAGTGATTGCCGCGGCCGACGAGGCCGGCATCGCGATGGTATTCACCGGCATGCGCCATTTCAGGCATTGAGGGCAGCGGTAAGCTTCAAGCTGCAAGCGGCAAGTTAAGAGCAGGCCTGTGGCGCTCTGCTTGCCTTTGCAAACTCACTCATTCAAAGCCATAAGCTGCAAGTTAGAATCGCGCATACCCGCTCTGACTTGCAGCTTGTAGCTTGCAGCTTCTCCGAAGGAGTCTTTCTTTGAACATTTTGATCATTGGCAGCGGTGGCCGTGAACACGCCCTGGCCTGGAAAGTGGCTCAGGATCCCCGCGTGCAGAAGGTTTTCGTGGCGCCAGGCAATGCTGGCACCGCCATCGAAGCCAAGTGCGAAAACGTTGCCATCGACGTATTGGCCCTGGAACAACTGGCTGACTTCGCCGAGAAGAACGTTTCGCTGACCATCGTCGGCCCGGAAGTACCGCTGGTCGCCGGCGTAGTCGACCTGTTCCGCTCCCGCGGCCTGGACTGCTTCGGCCCAACTGCCGGCGCCGCGCAGCTGGAAGGCTCCAAGGCCTTCACCAAGGACTTCCTGGCACGCCACAAGATTCCGACTGCCGACTACCAGAACTTCACCGAAATCGAACCAGCGCTGGCGTACCTGCGTGAAAAAGGCGCACCGATCGTGATCAAGGCCGATGGCCTGGCCGCCGGCAAAGGCGTGATCGTTGCCATGACCCTGGTCGAGGCCGAAGACGCAGTGCGCGACATGCTCGCCGGCAATGCCTTCGGTGACGCCGGTTCACGCGTCGTGATCGAAGAGTTCCTCGACGGCGAGGAGGCCAGTTTCATCGTCATGGTCGACGGCAAGAATGTCTTGCCGATGGCCACCAGCCAGGACCATAAACGTGTCGGCGACGGCGACAGCGGTCCGAACACCGGCGGCATGGGCGCCTACTCTCCCGCGCCGGTGGTCACCGCCGACGTTCATCAGCGCGTAATGGACCTGGTGATCTGGCCAACCGTGCGCGGCATGGCCGAGGAAGGCAATGTCTATACCGGTTTCCTCTATGCTGGCCTGATGATCGACAAGGCTGGTAACCCAAAAGTCATCGAATTCAACTGCCGTTTCGGCGATCCTGAGACCCAGCCGGTCATGCTGCGCCTGCAATCGAGCCTGGTGTTGCTGGTGGAAGCCGCCCTGGCCCAGGCGCTGGACAAAGTCGAAGCCCAGTGGGACCCACGTCCGAGTGTTGGCGTTGTACTGGCAGCCGGTGGTTACCCCGGCGATTACGCCAAGGGTAGCGTTATCAAGGGCCTGGAAGGCGCGGCCCAGTTGGAAGGCAAGGTGTTCCACGCTGGCACGGCATTGAAGGACGACCAAGTGGTTACCGCCGGTGGTCGCGTATTGTGCGCCACGGCAATGGGCGCCAGTGTCGACGCCGCACAGCAGCAAGCCTACAAGCTTGCCGCGCAAATTGATTGGGAAGGCTGTTTCTACCGTAAGGACATTGGCTACCGTGCCATTGCCCGCGAGCGTGGCGAAAACCTGGAATAACCCGGCCATTCAGCCAGACAAGGGCTCATGGCCCTTGCCTGGCTGACCGGGCGCCGCGCATAGTTATCATCTGGCATCAACTACGAAGGGATTTCGCCGTGCGCTGGCTCAGGATTGCCATAGGCTTGACCGTTACCCTGCTGACGCTGCTCTGCGTGCTCCCGGCCCTGGCCGCGCCCGGCAGTGGCTGGGCGATATTGCTCGACGAACAGGGCGATCTGAAACTGAGCGACATCCGCTCAGCCCGCTATACCAATCAATTCAGCCCCATTGACCTGGACCACCTCAAGGCAGCCGAGCCGGGTGGAGCCCTGTGGCTGCGTTTCCGACTGGCTCCCGACAAGCATGAGCAGATACTGCGCATTTTTGCGCCTGACCTGTCGCGCCTGAATCTCTACGTGCTGGACGGCGATGCCCTGGTTGACCAACAGATCAACGGCAATGCGCTGCCAAGCTCCGAACAACCCGTGCCCAGCAGCGATTTCATACTTGCACTGCCTCGCAGCGATAAACCCCTCGACGTCTACCTGAGGCTGGCATCCCGTTACGAACTGCGCCCCTACGTCACCCTGCAACCGGCCGTCATGGCGGCAGCCGACCAGAACCAGACGTTGATATATGGGCTGCTATTCGGCTGCATCGCCATGCTGATCCTGCACAACCTCACCCGCTACGCCTACACCCGGTCACGTAGTTGCCTGTGGTTGGCGGCCTGTGAAGGACTGCTGATGCTCAGCCTGGTCCTGCTGCTGAACCTGGCCGGCGCCTGGCTGCCAAACTGGCCGGCGATCCAGACGCCAGGCGCTTACCTGGCCCTGTTGCTGACAGCACCCTGCGGCTTGATGTTCGCCTATCGCTATTTCGCGCCGCTGGGATCGCATCCGCTGAACCGGCTGTTGCTGGGCGAAATTGTCTTCATCATGCTGTGCAGCCTGTTGCTGCTGTTCGTCAACACGCTGCCGCTCAATATCATGACCTATGCACTGGTGGCCTTGGCCGGTTTGAGCATGCTGTTTGTCAGCGCCTGGCATTGGCAGAAGGGCTATCGCCCGGCACGGCTGTTTGTCGCCGCCATGGTGGTGTTCAACCTGGGCACGCTGATCATTCTCCCGGCTCTGCAAGGATTGACGGAAGTCGCCCCCCAGGGACTGATCGTCACGCTGCTGGTGATCATCTGCATCAGCGGCCTGCTGATGAGCGTCGCGTTGGGCGAGCGACAGCGATCGATAAACGAGAGTCGCTTCAGCATCAGCCGCGACCTGGCGGCAAGTAACGCCGAGATCAACGCCAAGGCTGAATTCCTGGCCAAGATCAGCCACGAGATCCGCACGCCGATGAACGGCGTGCTGGGCATGACGGAACTGCTGCTAGGCACGCCGCTATCGGTCAAGCAACGCGATTACGTACAGACGATCCATAGCGCCGGCAATGAACTGCTCACCCTGATCAACGAAATCCTCGACATTTCCCGTCTCGAGTCGGGGCAGATCGAATTGGACGATGTGCAGTTTGACCTCAACGCACTGATCGAGGACTGCCTGACTATCTTCCGCGCCAAAGCCGAACAGCAAAATGTCGAGCTGATCAGTTTCATCCAGCCCCAGGTACCGCGGGTGATCAGCGGCGATCCGACACGGCTGCGCCAGGCGCTGCTGAGCCTGCTGGAAAATGCCTTGAAGAAAACCGATGAGGGCGAGGTATTGATCGTCGTCGCCCTCGACGAGCGCAGCGATAAGCCACGCCTGCGCATCGCGGTGCAGGACAGCGGATCGCCCATGGACGCCGAGGAGCGCGACATGCTGATGCACGCCGAACTGCACAGCAAGAATGTCCTCTCGGCCACGCGGCTAGGTGGCAACCTGGGCCTGATCATCGCGCGCCAGTTGATCATGCTGATGCATGGCGAATTCGGCATCAAGAGCGGCAGCAGCCAGGGCAGTACCTTATGGCTGACCTTGCCGCTGGACCCGGATCGCCTTGAGCACCCGACCTCCGATCTCGACGGCCCGCTGCAAGGGGCACGTGTGTTGGTCGTCGATGACAACGATACCTGCCGCAAGGTGCTGGTCCAGCAATGCAGTGCCTGGGGCCTGAGTGTCAGCGCGGTTCCCTCGGGAAAGGAAGCCCTGGCGCTGCTGCGTACCAAGGCTCACCTGCGAGATTATTTCGACGTGGTGTTGCTGGACCAGAACATGCCTGGCATGACTGGCATGCAATTGGCTGCCAAGATCAAGGAAGACCCGAGCCTGAACCACGACATCCTGCTGATCATGCTGACCGGCATCAGCAACGCCCCGAGCAAGGTTTTGGCGCGCAACAGTGGGGTCAAGCGCATCCTCGCCAAACCGGTGGCCGGCTATACACTCAAGACCACCCTGGCGGACGAGCTGAACCAGCGCAACAAAGGCCAGGCGCCGAACATCCCGGTCAATGCCGGCCCTCCCGTTACGGTAAAGGTACCCAGCGACTTCCGCATCCTGGTGGCCGAAGACAACAGTATTTCCACCAAAGTCATCCGCGGCATGCTCGGCAAGCTCAACCTGCAGCCCGACACTGCCAGCAATGGCGAAGAAGCGCTCAAGGCCATGAAGGAGCACCGCTACGACCTGGTCCTGATGGATTGCGAGATGCCAATCCTCGACGGTTTTTCCGCCACCCAGCAACTGCGGGCGTGGGAAATGGGAAACCAGCGGACACGTACCCCGGTGGTCGCGCTGACCGCTCACATCCTGGCCGAACACAAGGAGCGCGCCCGCCAAGCCGGAATGGACGGACACATGGCCAAGCCGGTGGAGCTGTCGCAGCTGCGCGAGCTGATCGAACACTGGGTGGCCCAGCGCGACCAGCAGAACCATACGGCGCAAACGTCTTGAGCCGACAGACGCCGAAGCGCCTGATAGACTCCCGTCGTCTTCCTTCGTACTGAGCCTTGACCATGCTCCATGTGCTGTTCAGCGTTTACCTGAAAATGTTGGTGCTCTACAGCCCCTTCTTCGTACTGTCGTGTTTTATCGGCTTGACTCGAGGCTACTCGCGCAAGGAACAACGTCGCCTGGCCTGGAAGGTCGCGACCGCGACGCTGGTCTCGAGCGTATTGCTGTACTTGTTTGGCAGGGTGATTTTCAGCGTGTTCGGCATCACCGTGGATGCGTTCCGCATAGGCGCCGGCAGCGTGTTGTTCATTTCGGCGCTGGGCATGGCCCAGGGCAAGTCGGCGGTTCAGACCGACAATGTCCAGCAGGACGTAACCATCGTCCCGCTGACCATCCCCTTGACCGTCGGCCCTGGCACCATCGGTGCCCTGCTGGTGATGGGCGTGAGCCAGCCGCACTGGGACGACAAACTCATGGCCATCATCAGCATCGCTTTGGCGAGTTTCACCGTGGGCGTGGTGCTTTACCTGTCCAGCCGCATCGAGCGGATTCTGGGCGACCAGGGCTTGCAGATTGTCAGCCGGTTGATGGGGCTGTTTGTCTGCGCCCTGGCAGCGCAGATTATCTTTACGGGAGTGAGAGGCTATCTGGTGCCATAAGCTCGGCCGTGGTGATTCAGGCCCGTTTGCGACGGCTGAACCGTTTGCTCAGAACCTCCTGGCGATGTTCGCCCAGATATTCTTCAATTAGCTGCCTGAAGCGCTCATAATTCGCCGGATTAAAGGTCACGTACGACTTGCCACGGAAAATCTCCCGCGCCGAAGCACGCCAGTTCACGAAAAGAACACCTCCGTTACTTGAAGTGCCGGTCTGTCTGATCGAACTGGAGGAGGCGATCAGGATACCGTTGGACAATTGCTCGCAAGGGATGACAGACAACCGTGCGCCATCGGCCGACAGGGCTTGGGTGCTGAACAGATTGAGGGCTCCCTCGTCCTGTTTCAAACCGTCGATCGTGGTGCTGACCACCGTGCCCAGCACCGACGCCGCTGGAGCGCTCGCTTTCACGCCGTCGATGATCCCTTTGACGATATCCTTGATCACCAAGTCCATGTCCACCTGCAGAGAGCTCTCGGTATAACGCGAGTAACCATCATCCGAGATGAAACATCCGAGCTCATACAAGCATTTGATGAATTCCACGTACCACGCATGGGTGTTTTTGCCGCCTGGTACAAGCTCGTTGGCCTCCATGATCGACATGGTCATGATGTTCTCCATGATCGCCATGTTATTGAGCGACATGTTATTGCCGTAGCCTACCAGTGCATCGCCTAGCATCAGCGCGTCCATTTCCTTCGTTGGATTGTCCTGCACCGACTGCATGACCGACCTGCGCATACGCCGGCTGACAGAAACCTCGGCCTTGCGCCTATCGATACGCGCAGCGATCAATTCAACACTGTGTTCGATACTTAGTTCACTTTCAAAAAGTTCCATAATACTTCCTTAGTTAAATAAACGACCGCTCCTGCGGCCAAGCACAATCTAAATTACCGAACCCGATTCAACAAACAAAACTAGATACAGCATATGTAGCAGCCCCACCCCCACGGCGCGACCCAAACACTTGGAAACCAATAAACCGCCAAACTTTCTTGAAGATCGCCAGCGTTACTGTATTGATGCAGACTCAACCAATAACGGAATTATTTTTATGGACAACCCACCCTTAAGCGGACTGGTAACAGGCCTGAATATGTTTTCATACATAGGGGAACTTTTACCCCAGGAGCACGATGACATAGCTATCTCCAACCACCTCGCGACTCTATCCGCCGACATCGAACACGATCGTTACAGCGATCAAAAAAACTGGTTTGAATACTACATCTACACCATGAGATACATGGGGTGGTCGCTGTATCGAGACTCAACCTTTACAAGTACACGACATATCGTTGCAAATTCGGTAGCGGACTTCCTGGTGGAAAGCGCCGACGCCATGAAGGATTTCCGACAGGCCAATGCGATGATCGATACGTTGGATGCAATGAAATCCAACAACCCGGCCATGCTCTCGTTCGATTCAGAAAGCCGACAAGGTGAGTCATTCCAGATTGTCCCGGCGCGCTACGACTCGGATGGCAACCTCCATATTGCCTTTTATAAGCTTGAGCTGAGGGTAAGCAAAAGAAAAAGCAGTTTTTTATTCTGGAATCTGGAAGAACACTCCGCAACGATCATCCAGCACAAGGCATACATGAGGCTTGACCGGAACGAAATGGATCGAGTCAGAGCTTATCTTAAACAGAAGTCGGCTGGGCAACTCATGAAACGCTTTGACTTGCGAAAAAACCGCCTCATCTGACGCACAAATAAAAGGGTCGCAGCTGCAACCCTTTTATTTTCTTCCGACGTGCAGAACAATCAACTCACATTATTTCCAGCGACAACTCCAAAAGTTCCTCCAGCGTAGTAATGCTCTGAATGTCCGGCAAAGCGCCTAACCGCGCTACGAGCGTCGAAACGGCATAGTGTCGGTTCCCGCCGAAGTCGAGCACGACCTCACCACGTAAGTTGACATCAGTGGCAAACACTTCACGACAGACCACACTGCATCCGCTGTTCGGGTCAATGATCACCAAATGCTCATCGACTTGGCTCAACAACAATAGGTCGGGCTCTTCGAGCTCCCAGATTACCTTGCCGGGCGTTGTTGCCACGTCGCCCAGCGAATGTCGACAGTCGAGAATGACTGACTCAAGCCGCCGCCAGACCGATTTCGATAATCGGTAAGTCACCGCACCCTGACCCACGCGCAAGACCAGGGTGGTGACATCGTCAGGCATCACTGCCAGGAGATCATCGAGGATGGTTCCCTGGCTCTCGACGACCATTACCTCGCCTTTGCGCTGGGCATAGTTGAGCGGCCCAGCTTGCCCCTGCCGCGGAAAAGTCAGCAATGTCCCTTTCTTGCTTTCGCGAAGTAATACATTGTCCTGCCGCTGGGTTCCCAGCACTTCATATGCGGGCGGGAAGGCCGCCTTCGGCACTCGGATGACCTGCCGGGTCCGGGCGACGAACCACGTCAGGTTGTCGAGCTCCTCCACCGTCAGCAGCGCGCTGTGAGACGGGGAGCTGGCCAGCCGCTCAAGTGCCTCCTGTTCATGACCGCCCTGGGCGACTACCCATTCATGGGTGACGCCAGTGATCATTGCCGGCTCGTGATCGCGCAGTCTGACCACCAGCCCTTCATAGGTGACGCCGCGCAGTCCCGGCCCATCGGCCACCAGCCCGATAAACTGCCAGGGGGCCCACTCACGCTCCGCCACGAGCAATACATCAGCCTGTAGCAATCGCGAACCTTGCCCGAACGCGTCCCCTGCCTGTTTCTGGTCGATGAGGGACTGGCGCAATACCTCACCCCTCTCAACGTCGAATAACCAGGCAGCTTCGCCATCCGGCGTTACGCCCAGCAGGCGGACTTCCGTTGCCTGCCTCGACTCCACCAGCAACAGCCGGTTGTTGATATACCAGGCGTACAAGCTGGTTTTACCGCTGGAATCGGTCAAGCCCATAAGAGCAAAGCGTTCAATGGAATGCCGCCGGGCCAATGGTTCCAACGCCGGCCACCAAGACTTCTGCTCTTGATTCTTGAACCACTGGTTGTTCACGCCGCCCAGCACCAAGGCTCCTTCGCTGGTCAGGTTAAAGAACAAGTCATCGAAAGTCGCGGTCACGTATCCATGGTGGGCGACAAAAACCTCCTTTACGTTCCCGGTCTGCATCCACCGGTTGGTCCACTGTCCTTTGCCGTCCACGACAGTTCGCTGCCTGCGGCACACTGTCTTGTAAGTTTCGTCATAAATGACAAACGCATCGCCTTTGCCTGCTTGCGCCAACAACCTCAGCCCGGTCATATGTTTTATGGAGTCAGGCCAACCACGGTGATGCTTGGGTCTTGGGGCGGGACGAATGATCAGATTGTCGTCGCGACGTACCCAGGCCATGTCCCGGTACGCTTCATCTGGCTTCCAACAGACGGTTACAAAGGGAGCCGGTTGCCAAGTGACGGTCTCGTAGGTGTGCTCGTTGCCGAAGGATGGCGCATAGACGTAGCCATCGGGGAGCACTTTTGACCATTCGCTCAAGTGCTGGCTGGCGTTCAGGAGCGTTTCCAACCCAGTGTCGAGGTCTCGGATGACTGAAGTCAGCAGCAGTTGCTCATCGTAAATCACATAGGCCAGCTCATCGTGGACCCCGCCCTTGCGAGTGATGTGCTGTACGACATGGATGATTCCCTGCGCGTCTGCCTCGACACTTTTGATTACCGCGTCCACAGTCAGTGAACCCCACAGCCAATAGTGCCGGCTCAGCACTCCGGTGGTGGCATCGACCTGCCAGATCCTTAAGTCTTTCGGATCGTAGAACCAGGCATAACCATCCACTACCGCCCCCAGAGACGTCGGCTCATCGCCTACGATTTCGTCACGGATGTAGAGAAAACGGTCCTCTTTTGCATCGTACCAGGCGGTGACGCGTCGGTTTTCTTTCGGGTCTTCGAATGGAACCAGATAACCATGTACCGGCGTATAGGACGCCATCAGGCGATGCTGTTGGTTCAGGGCCTTGAGATGTTCCCGCAATACCTGTTGATCCAGTCCCGATGGCACCACGTCCTCGACAACATTGAGCTGACGAGTGCTCCAATCCACTTGAAATAGCTGCTCAGTGCCGATCCGGATCAGAACCCCGTGTTGTCCTGTTCCAGTGAAGGAAACCTCAATTTCACCCATGGAGATTTTGTCCCCGGAAGACTCGAACCGAATATCGCTTTCCTTCGCTCCAGGGGCATCCAGTACCCAACTCGAGTTCAACGGTCGCACCGTATCGAAAGTAACGCTCGCGCCGGGATTGAGCAGCACCGCGCATTGCTTGCCTGCCCCCTGGATCTGATAAGAGACCAGGCCATGCCAGTTTGCAGGCAGTACTGGCACAACCAATGAACGAGCCTTGTCATCGAGTACCACATCGATCCGCGTTGGCCGAAAGTCAGGATTGAATAGGCGATGGACTATGTATTCCCACGGACCCCAGAAATCAAACAGCCATTTACCGGCAGTGTTTTCTTCCAGACGTCGCCCCGTGTCGAAACCTTTGTCATTGCGTGTCGTAGCGCCGGGCAGAGCCTTGTATTCATATAAATAACAAGTCTGTGGCGTGCAGGGCAAAACGATGCCCTGGCCGACGGGAGGTGCGAATCCGACCTGACGTGGCAGTCTCAGCCCCTCACGAATATTGATCGCACGCTCGTAATCCCATTCCAACGTCGGTACCCCAAGGTGGTCACGCTGTGGATACAACTTAGGACTGTCCAGCACCAGCACTCCTCTAGCCAAGTCCACCGTCTGGACGATCAGTGAGGGGCGCGGCAGCCAAGCGTTCGAGTCAGCACTGAACTTGAAGGGGTGAAGATGGGCGTGCTCCACCTCATCGAAAAACAGCCCGACTTGCTTGGCTTCTTCGGCAATGGTGGCGAACCCTTGGGCCAGTGCCGCCACCCCAACCGCCAGCCCTCCCAGTATCACCGAAGCGCCGCCCAGCATCGCCCCGGCTGTCGCGGCGCCGACCACAGAGGCTCCCAACGCCGCCCCCGACAACGCCAGCCCGGCCGAGTCGAAAGCCAATTGGGTACCGAACTGGGCACGTTCAACTTCACTGTCTGCATTCGCTAGTTGATAGATATCGAACCCAACATTCGCTAACTGCAAGAGCCCTCCAGTCGCTTCGCTCGCGGTGGTGCCCACGGAGGCCTTGACCACTGGCGCGACGGTGCTGGCAATAAGCTTCTCTTGCGCCAACGCTTTGCGGATCAGACCGACCAGCTCGACGATGTCGGCCACGTTGCCATGTGCTAACTGCGCGTAGTTGACATAGGCATGCAATCGCACCGCCCAGGAAAGCGTGCGACCGTCCCCTTCCCGCCCCCTCAACGCGTTCATCAAGGCTTGTATGGCGAAACCGGCGTTCAAGGTGTGAACGCTGCCCACCGCCGTGGGATCGTTCAAAACGGTAGGGTGGTTGGCCAACGTTGAAAAACGTTCAGTGAGGTAGGTCTTTATTCGCAAAGCACGAGGGTCGTTCGTTTGGATCTGGATGGGGTGCTCAGAATCGGCGGGATCGATCATGCTCATCCGGTATGTCCCGTCCGACATGACCTCCACGGTATCGAACAACGGGGCGAGTTCGGGCTTGAGCTTATTGATCTGCTGCAGGTGAGCAGTCGTTTCGGCGATCTGTTGCGCCCACCAGTGACCATCCAGCGTCAGCAGGCAACTACCCAGCCGCGGGTTGTCTTGCAGTGATTGCCCTCTGGCACTGGCAACGCGTTGCCTGACCGAACGTTGCGGCTGTCCAGGCAATGCGTCGGGTTGCAACAGTTCCGAAACCCTCACGGCATTGGGTAACACCTCCCGTGTCACGCGCGCGCCGTCCAGCTCGATCAAGTCGAAGGAGGGACGAGCCGCATCACCATAGGCGGCATATTGGCCGGCCATTCCTTGCTTGACGAAAAACGCCTCCAGCGCCTCGGCGAAATCTGCGGAGCTTTGGAACTCGAACACTCCAAAATTCGGATCGTAGAAATGATAGGCACTGCTTTTGCCCTCAGACGTCTTGGCGACCAGCATGGCATGGTTATCGGAATTGAGCATCAGCGTAGCGACTGGCTTATTCAGCAGGATTGCTACGATGCTCTTCAGGTCAGCGCGTGCCAGCGCGCTCCCTACGTCGCCAACCCGCATGTCACGCATCGATTCCACACTTTGCAGGAAAACCGCTGAATCAGGGGTGTCATGCTCGACAATCGCCAAGTCGAACCGATCGCACAGGGTTTTAACCGCCCCCGGCCCCTTCGAAAAGGCTGCCGCCATCGCCAGGGACAACGGATAACACCGTCCGGCCACCCGATCGCCCGGCCCCTGGAGCAACAGATCCTGCGGTACCGACCTGAACTTGTCGGGGTCGGTCGCTGACAGAATATCGTTCAGCCGCATGACGACACGGACCCGATACTCGTGCAGCGCTGCCTGCTGGATACGGGCGGCATGCTGGCCCCATTGACGTAACGTCAACGGTTGTTCAAGGCTTATTTTTTTCAGGCTCAGTGCGGTTTCGTCCTGCCTGGGAAGAACGTCCGCCATGCTGGCCAACCCCGCCACGAATGCCGGCGCTTGATGAGCGAACAATGCGCGCTCGATGGTCGCGTAGTCGTTGACCGTTCCAGGTTTCCTGAAACCATTGATCAAGTTGTCCAATTGCGGGCGAACCGCCTCGAAGCTGCGATTATCCAACGCCTTTGCCCCGATCAAGGCCCCCAGGTGCAGACGTTGCAAGGGGCTCAACCGAGAGACATCAAGGTGACCTTCGGCGAGTTGGTGCAGAACTTGCGAGACAGTCAATGGTTGCGTCTGTGAATCGCTCAACGATGCTGGCGGTATTGCACTGGCGCTTTGGGCAACGATCGACTGGCGGTCATCAAACCCCAGGGGAATGACCCTGTCGAAGGTCACTGTACCGGTATGGCCAAGGTTCATGGCCGTCATGAAGGGCTCACCGAGTTTATCGGCCAGTTGCTGCAACAAATCGGTGGACAGCACATGGCGTCCTTCAATCACCGGCCAGCCCTTCTGGAAATCGATGCTTCGCCACTTGAGCAATTCTGTTATGTCCGCTGCATAGCGTGCTCGCATCCGCCCCTCGGTCCAGCGAGCCTTTTCAGCCGCGAACCAGGTGTCGTTGCTTTCAGCGTTCTCCATCCATGAATGATCTTTTTCCTCCTCCGTAGCGTTGTTGAAACCGGTGCTCAATCGAATGGCTTTGCGCACCTGCTCAGCCACTTTTGGCGTGGAATACCTGCGGGCATATTCCAGCAGACCCGCTCGCACAGCGCCCGGCCCCGTCAGGAATATCGAACCCTTAGTCTTCGGACGAATGCCATCGCTGAAGTAATCACTGATCCCGAGGCTTAAGTTCATGGCTGGGTCGTCACCCGTGTTGGCTTCATTCCTGACGATATTGAATTCATCCTTGAGCACTTCGACCGTGAGCTCGAAAATGGGATCGGCCTGAAAAAATTCGATATTGCGCTTTCCGGCTTCTCGCTCGACCGCCAGCAACGCCTGATAGTGAGTCTGCAAGCGCTGGATGATGGCTTCGCATGTCGCCGATCCGGGATGGGTGACAATCAGCGCATTGGATTCTTCCCCCTCAATTTCCGCCAATCGCAAACTGTCGGCCGGAGCGCTGTCCTGCGTAAACGGCACAAATACCTTCTCCAACGACGGGGCACTTTTTGCGAATCGTTCCAACGCTTCGAGATGCTCCGCGGGTATAAGCGTGGTGTAGTCCTTGTATCGATTGAGCAATGCCCCGCGACCCGGCATCCAGTGGGGATTATTGTTCAACAGCAACTGCAACACACCCTGCCGCGCTGCAGGCATCCATTGATTGACATCGATACCTGCCAGGTCACTGGCCAGTGGCGGCAAGAAATCCATGTCGCTGTAGGTCCCACCCTCGCCATGCACCAGCACCAGCCGCGCAATGTCCGACGCGGCCGCGAGATTACCGCGCAAGGACATTTCACGGTTATAAAAATTCTCCAATCGAGAAAATGTCAGAAGCTTTCGAACATCGCGAAGTTGGATACTTTCTTCTTTGAGATTGCCCATGATCTGAGCATTGTTCTTTTTCAGCGCATGCAGGACTGTTTCGTCGCGACCATAGCCACGAACCAATAGATCGATACGCGCCTCATCGGCACTTTTACCTTGTTCAAGCGCCTGTTCGACATGCATGAACATCTGGCGTTTTAATGCCGTTACTCGCGCTTCATAGAGATCAGCCAGATCATTGGCTGATGTAACAGCGTGTTCTTCGCTGAGCCACGCATCCGCTTTGGCCGCCTCGACAATGATCCGATTGGTTTCATGCACCAATAACCCGTCCGGGTCATGCCAGACATTCACAGAGAAGTCGGGCATTGTTTTTTTCCAGAGGCGAAGGTAATCCAATTGGATGTCTCCCAAACCTCCGCCCAGCCAGACGAAGTGCAATTTCTTTGGCACTTCGGTGGCAGGTTGCTTCAGAAGTTCGAGACTATGCTGCAGGCGCGCTTCGTAGTCTTCTATCTTGCTTTGAGCCCCCGCCAGCCCTCCGGCGCTGCCGGGGCCCACCCGTAAATTGGGAGCGCGGCGGCGTCTGCTATTCGCTTGAAACAAGTCAAGCGTGCGCTTCAGCAATGCCAGGGGCGTCAGCATACGAGGGCTGTCCTGAGCCTCGATACAACTGGCGTGATATCGGAGCGCAGCCAGATAGTGTTCAGAATTTTTATAAGGCAACAGCAATCCTTGCAGATCTTCCTGACTTAATAATTTACTAAACTCGACATACTGACTTAAAGCGACAAACTCATTCATAACACAATAATTCCATTTATTGTTACGACCAGATTCGACAACAGCAGGCACTTCCTGTGCACAGGGGTATCTCGACACGCCGACGAGTCTATCGATAAGAAAGATAAAAAAACAAACCAAGCCGAATGATGCAATTCAGGCCGAAAAACGCCAGAACACGCCAATCAGCTAAAACACCTGAGAACCGCAACCAAACATAACGCGCCGCCGAGACTCGCTCAACCAACAAGACACGCGATACCTATTCAAAATAAAACTACGACGCCAGTACCCAGCCAAAAACATCATGCGGGTCGGAGCCACTAACTAAAATCAAGACTCACTATTTTCCGCCACTCAGCGCACAAGTAGAAAAACACATGAGATAAAACAATGAACACTTCATTAAGGGCGGCCCGAACGGACCGCCCGGCTTTCATCCCGCCGGTTGGTTGCCGTACCAGCGAGGGGTGTATACCCAGTCGCCACCTTCGGCGCGAGGAAACACGCAGGTCGTGGATGAGCCAACGAGCACCATGGTGCGCATATCCACCTGATCCGGGGTTAGTTGCCCCAGGGTCGTGACACGCAAGGTCTGGCCCGGCCGCCCGATATCACGTCCCAGGACGACGGGGGTTTGCGGCGTGCGATGTTGCGCGACGATCTCCAAAGCGCGCCCCAGCTGCCATGGTCGGGAACGCGAGATCGGGTTGTAGAACGCCAGGGCCAGGTCGGCCTGGGCCGCCAGGTCCAGGCGCTTCTCGATGATCGACCAAGGCTTGAGGTTGTCCGACAGCGACATTACGCAGAAATCATGCCCCAGCGGCGCGCCGGCCTGGGCGGCGGTGGCCAGAGAGGCCGAGACGCCTGGCAGGATTTGCAGGTCCACGCTATGCCAGCGCGTATCGCTGGACTCGTGCAAGGCCTCGAGCACCGCGGCCGCCATGGCGAAAACGCCTGGGTCGCCCGACGACACCACCACCACGGATCGCCCCTCGGCGGCCAGTTCGAAGGCATGTCGGGCGCGCTGCATCTCTTCGCGATTGTCGGTGCAATGCTGCACCTGATCGGCCCGGAAAGGCCCGGCCATACGCACATAGGTTTCATAGCCCAGCACGTCCGTAGCGCGATCCAGCTCGGCGCGCACGGCCGGCACCATCAGCTCGGCCGCGCCAGGACCAAGACCGATCACTGCCAGACGACCGCGCGGGCGGCCGATTCGTTGCGGGTCGACGGGTTGCTCGGCCACGGCGATGGCTACGCCGTCCAAGACCTGAAGGGATACCGGCTGGCCCATGGCATCGCCCAGCCACTGCGCCACGTTTGCGTTGGCCGCGACAAAGCGCAGCGACACGCCCAAGGTCGAAGCGGCCTGCTGCAATTCAGAGCGCGGCATATCGCTGTCCGCGGCCAACAGGCATGCCAGCGACTGGGGCGCGAGACCGGCCTGGGCCAGCGCTTGCACGCTGAGGTTCAATATATCCGTCGCGCCAGCACTCACCGCGATCACGACATTGCGCGGATAGATGCGCAGCTCGTCCGCTGCCGGTGCTCCAGCGGCACTGTCGATACGGATCGCCAGCCGCGCCTGCGCGTCCTGAGGCAACTGCGCCTGATCCAGCCAAGGCGCCACGCCTTCGACCCGCACCGTTTCACCGGCGAGGAGATCGGACACGAAGCGCTTGCCCTGTTCCAGGTCGCCGAGGCTATAGCCGCTTGGCGGATTGAGCAGGCACGTGCCGAAACGCAATTCGCCGCTGGTGGTGATCGCTGGCGCGACGTGCAGCGTTGCCGCGATGTCCCGGGCCATCCCATTCACACCACCCAGGCCGCCCAACAGTGGCACCACGGCGCTGCCATCCTCGGCCACCGCGAGCACCGGCGGTTCGGCGCCTTTTTCCAGCAACAGCGGCGCCAGGGTACGGATGACAATGCCCGCCGCGCACAGGGCGATGATCGGCGTGTCCTGTTGGTAGAGTTCGCGCAACGTCGCACCAAACTCGAGGTATTGCCGATCACCCTCGACTCGGCCGGCGAGGCCGTGGATCAAGGCGTCGGGATAGCGCTGCTGAATCCGTCGGGCCGTCGCCAGGCTGCCCGGGCCGAGGATGACGATGGCCGGCACCTTGGCGGCCATCAACCCTGCCACCTTTCGCCAGGAACGATGATCAGCGAGAAATACGGCGAAGACATCGGTTCGACTTGATCCAGCGGGACGATTTTCTGATTGGCCATGGTCGCTCGCTCGACGTACAGCGCGCGCTCTGCCAGACCGAGTTCTTCGAGCACCTGGCGGACCTTGGGAAAATTGCGACCCAGTTTCATGATCACCGCCGCATCCGCATCGGCCAGTCGCCGCTTGAGATCCTCGTGCGGCAGCACACCCGACAACACCGACAGGCTCTGGTTGCGGTACACCAGCGGCGCACCCAGCACCGAGGCGCCACCCAGCATCGAACACACGCCTGGAATGACTTCGGTGTCATAACGCTCGGCTAACCGATCGTGCAAGTACATGTAGGAGCCGTAGAAAAACGGATCGCCCTCGCAGATCACGGCCACGTCGCGACCGGCATCCAGGTGCACCGCCAACTGCTCGGCGGCGGTGTCGTAGAAATCGGCGATCACCTGTTCGTAGGACAGCGGCGCCGGCAACGCTTCGGTGGTGACCGGGTAGACCAGCGGCAGCAACGTTTGCGCATCCTGTAAATGAGCCTCGATGATGCCGAAGGCGTTGCCCTTCTTGCCCTTGGCGACAAAGTACGCCACCACGGGCGATTCACGCAGCAGGCGCAAGGCCTTGACGGTAATCAGTTCCGGATCACCTGGTCCCACGCCAAGGCCGATCAGACGTCCAGGCTGCTGCATCATTCAACCTCCGTGGCGAGGGCGTTGACGGCGGCGGCGGCCATGGCACTGCCGCCGAGCCGTCCTTGCATGATCACGAACGGAACGCCACGGCTGTCGGCCGCCAGCATCGCCTTGGACTCGGCGGCACCGACGAAGCCCACCGGAAAACCGAGGATCAGCGCCGGTTTCGGCGCGCCGGCATCGAGCATTTCCAAAAGGTAGAACAGCGCGGTTGGCGCGTTGCCGATGACCACGACGCTGCCCTCCAGATGTGGGCGCCAGAGCTCCAGGGCGGCGGCTGAGCGGGTGTTGCCCAACTCGCGGGCAAGCTCCGGGACGCTGTCATCGCGCAGGGTGCAGATCACTGGGTTATTGGCCGGCAAACGCGCGCGGGTTACGCCTTCACTGACCATCCGCGCGTCGCACAGAATAGGCGCGCCAGCAGCCAGCGCTTCGCGGCCGGCCTTGCCAGCGCCGTCGGAGAATTGCAGCCCGTCGATGGCTTCGACCATGCCGCAGGCGTGGATCACTCGCACGGCAAGTTTCTCCAGATCGGCCGGAATGCGCGCAAGGTTGGCCTCGGCACGAATGATCGCGAAGGAGTTGCGATAGATCTCCTGACCGTCGCGGATGTAATCAAGCATCAAGGGGGCTCCGGGGGTGAGCGTCGAGCCAGTGGCCGAGCGCTTCGATTGTCAGATTGTGTGCTTGCAGCGCGCCGAAACCCGGCAGCGTGGCATCACGAAAATATAGGTCGTAACGACCGGGGGCGACCGCCAGCAAGGTGGCAGGCGCGATGTGTGCCGCCGCGCAGGAACGCGGGCAGCCGGACAGATGAACCTTCACGGCATGACCCTGGCCTTGCAGCAGCTCGGCCAGTTGGCGGGCGTCGGCCTTGGTGTCGGCCAGGGCCTTGGCGCAGCCACTGGAACCGGTGCACGCGATGATCTGCGCCAGGGGCTGATCGAGCGAACACACTAGGCCCAACGCCTCTAGCCGTTCCAGCACTTCCCCGGCGTCCTCACCGCGCACGTTGGGCAGCAACAGGCTTTGCCACGGGGTGAAGCGAAGGCTGCCGTCGCCCTTCTCCCGCGCCACCTGTCCCGCCTCCCGCAGCATGGCCGCATCGAGCCGGCCAAGAGGCACCCCCGCGCCGACGTAGACGCGGTCGTTGCGCTGGGTATGGATGCCGATGTGCAATTCATCGATCGACGCTTCCCGCTGCCAATCCAGGCAAGGTTGCAGGGGCACGCGAGAGGCCAATAGGGTCACGAGTTCATCGTCAGGGATTTCAGACAACAAGTGGCGCATGCGCGTCTGGTCCGGGCGGGCCAGGTCGAGAAACAGCTCCAGCACCGCTATCACCAACGCATGTCCCTGGGCCAGGGGCACCCTGCCCGCTGGCTTGTCCAGCGGGGTACCGGCCAGGCCAAAGGCCAGCCAGGGCTCGCCGTCGCGGACAAGTGCCGACAGCCATAGATCGTGGTGATGTTCGAGCATCGCCAGTGCTTCTCCGCCGTCCAGTTGCACGGCGAACTTGGCCGACAGTTCATGGAAGCGTTCATGAGTTTGCAGGGTGACGAGGATCTGCGCGGCCAACGGGCGGGTGTCGAACAGCATCTGCCGGTCAATCCCGGCCGACGGGCTGAGCATCAGGTTGCGCACGTCATCGCCAGCCGGAGTGCGCGGGCCAAACCCCGCGGCCAGCAGTGGCTCGATCAGCGCGTTGTGCTCGGGACCGATCCCACGGATTTGCAGATTGGCCCGGTTGGTCGCCTCGATCACGCCCCCGGCGAACCGCTCGGCCACCGCCGCCACGGCTTCGGCCTGATCCGCCTGGATGCAGCCACCATCGAGCTTGATCCGACAGATCCCGCCGTCCAGCGCCTGGACGACACGCAGCAACCCCGGACAACCGGAGGGGCGTACGACGAGGGAGGATGGACGTTCGTTCAAAGGAAGACCGGCAAATAAGAAACGCCACAGTGGCGAGGAACGCCATTATGCCTGCTTTACCGCAGGTCATGAAAAGCACGCTGGTCGCAATGCTGGTGGTGGGCACACACGGATGGTCCACGCCGGATCCGCCGGGGCGCGGTATTATGGCGGCCCGGTTCGCGGCTGCATTAAGTCTGCCGATCAACCCAATCTATTCGAGGAACAGAGATGACCCCCTGGCTGACCGTAGTGGGCATCGGTGAAGACGGCTTCAAGGGCCTGGGCCGAACAGCCCGTCATGCATTGCTACGTGCATCGCGCATTGTGGGCAGCGCTCGCCAGTTGGCGTTGCTGCCACTGTGTATCCGTGGCGAACGGGAGTTGTGGCCCAGCCCGTTCTCCCTGGAACCGCTGCTGACGCGGCAGGGTGAACCGGTGTGTGTGCTGGCCAGCGGCGATCCGATGTTCTACGGCGTGGGCGCCAGCCTGGCTAAACAGGTGCCAAGTGATCAGATGCTGGTCATCCCCGCGCCATCCTCCTGTTCGCTGGCGGCGGCACGCATGGGCTGGCCGCTGCAGGACGTGGTCACGCTGTCGCTGGTGGCGCGTCCCTTGGCGGCGCTCAATGGGCATTTATCCACAGGTGTCCGGCTGTTGCTGCTGAGCAACGACCGCCACAGTCCTGCCGCCGTGGCAACGTTGCTGCGCGAACGCGGCTTTGGCCCAAGCGCCATGACGGTGCTGGAGCATTTGGGCGGTGCAACAGAACGATGGATTGACGGTTGCGCCGCGCAATGGTCCGATGAAACCGTTGCCGACCTGAACCTGATCGCCCTCGAATGCAGGGCCGAACCGTCGGCACAGCGCTTGTCACGCCTGGCCGGTCTGCCAGACAGCGCGTTCGAGCATGACGGCCAATTGACCAAGCGCGACGTGCGCGCCATCACCCTCGCCCGCCTCGCCCCGACTCCCGGTGAATTGCTTTGGGATGTCGGTGCCGGCAGCGGCTCCATCGGCATCGAATGGATGCGCGCCCACCCCAGTTGTCGCGCCCTGGCCATCGAAGCCGACGAAAGTCGCCAAGGCTTGATCGAACGCAACCGCGACAGTCTCGGCGTACCGGGCCTGCAACTGATTCGCGGCAGCGCCCCGCAGGCGCTGGAGAACCTCGAACGTCCGGACGCGGTGTTCATCGGTGGCGGCGTCACCCGAGAAGGCGTGCTTGACACTTGCTGGGCCCAGCTCAAGCCCGGCGGGCGGTTGGTAGCCAATGCCGTGACCCTGCAAAGCGAAATGTCCCTGATGCACTGGCGCGAACGTCACGGCGGTGAGCTGATCCGCATCCACATCGCCCAAGCCCAGCCATTGGGCGAGTTCGACACCTGGCGCCAAGCCTTGCCGATTACCTTGCTGGACCTGACGAAACCTCTCGATGCGTGACGAAACCGCCGAACAACCCGCGCCCTTGCGCAGTGGCCTGACCACCGGCAGCTGCGCCACGGCGACCAGCCTGGCAGCCGCGCGACTGCTGCTTTGCGGCACCGAAGCCGACGCCGTGGAAATCGTCTTGCCCAAGGGCAAGCAGGTGCAGATGCGCCTGGAGTTCTGCCGATTGACCGAGCAAGGCGCCGAGGCGGGGACGATAAAGGACGCGGGCGATGACCCGGACGTGACCCACGGCGCCCTGCTGTTTTCCCAGGTGCGCTTGATCGCCGAGCCCGGCGTGTGTTTCGTCGCCGGGCGCGGCGTTGGCACGGTGACGCGACCGGGGTTGGTGCTGGGCGTCGGTGAGCCGGCGATCAACCCGGTGCCACGCCAGATGATCCGCGATCATTTGGGCCGCTTGGCCGAAGAGCGAGGTTATGCCGGTGGTTTCGAAGTCACGGTCAATGTCGAGGGCGGCGAAGCCCTGGCGCTGAAAACCATGAACCCGCGTCTGGGCATCCTCGGCGGCCTGTCGATCCTCGGCACCAGCGGCATCGTCCGGCCGTTTTCCTGCGCAGCCTACATTGCCTCGATCCACCAAGGCATCGACGTGGCGAAAACCAACGGCTACCTGCACATCGCCGCCTGCACCGGCAATGCCAGCGAAGACACCATGCGCCGGGTCTACAACCTGCCGGAAATCGCCCTGATCGAAATGGGCGATTTCGTCGGCGCCGTGCTCAAGCATGTGCGCAAGGTGCCGGTGGAAAAACTCAGCCTCTGCGGCGGCTTTGGCAAGATCAGCAAACTCGCCGCCGGCCACATGGACCTGCACAGCCGCCATTCGAGCATCGACCTGCCACGACTGGCCGAATGGGCGGCGGCCATCGGTGCCGATGAGGCTTTGCAGCAAGGCATCCGAGAAGCCAACACCAGCCAGCAGGCCCTGGCGATGGCCAGCGCTGCCGGCATCGCCCTCGGCGACGCGGTGTGCGAGCACGCCCTGGCCTTCGCGCGCAGTGTGGTGCCGCCCCAGGTCCAGGTCGAAGTCTTCGCCATCGACCGCCAGGGCGGGATTGTCGGCCATGCCGGTGCCTTGTCATGAAGAGCCTTGAAATCAAACGCATCCTGCTGCTCGGCGGTGTCACCGAAGCCCTGGCCATCGCTCGCACGCTCGGGCCCCAGCATATCTACAGCCTGGCAGGCATCGGTCGCATCCCCACCGACCTGACCTGCCAGGTGCGCGTCGGCGGCTACGGCGGCGCTGAAGGGCTGGCGCAATTCATCCGCGCCGAGGGCATCGACTTGCTGCTGGACGCCACCCACCCCTACGCCGCCCAGATCAGCCACAACGCCGCCCACGCGGCCCGCATCTGTGCCATCCCCTGCTGGGCCCTGCGCCGCCCGGCCTGGCAACCCCGGGCAGGCGATGACTGGCGCGAAGTGGCCGACTGGGCCGAACTGATCCAAGCACTGCAACCCTTCCACCGTCCCCTGTTCACCCTCGGGCGTGAGCCGCTGCAACACCTGCATGAAATTCCGCCGGAGCAATTCTGGACCTTGCGGGCCCTGGAGGTTTATCCCGGTAACGAACGCTGCGAAGTGATTGGGGCCCGTGGGCCGTTTCACATCGAGGGCGAGCGAGAACTGTTCGAACGACGGCGGATCGATGTGCTGGTGAGCAAGAACAGTGGCAGCACCGCTACTGAACCGAAGCTGGACGTGGCGCGGGAGCGGGGGGTGCCGGTTCTGGTGTTGAAGCGGCCGGTGTTGGTGGGGGTGGATCGGGAGTTTGGGACGGTGGATGAGGTGTTGCAGGGGCTGCGGCAGTTGATCTGACAGAAAACTGCACCGTCCTACAAGCCTGTCCTGTCAGAACTACGTCAGCAGGCTACATCACCTTGCGTCGCTGCCTACAACTACGCCAGAATCCGCCGGCTTGTGCGCCTTGGAGGCCCTCGGTAACTTGATTCCCGTCACTGCCCTTCAGTGATCGGGTTTAGTCGCCCGAGGTTTTCAGCGGGTTCACAAGCTCCGTCAGTCAGGTATTTCATCCCTGCACTTGATGGTGGTTGTGCGCAGGGCGCCTTCGGGCGCGCCGGTAATGCTGGACTCCCCGGTCGACTAACCTGCGCACAGCCGCCGCCCTGTGGCGAGGGAGCTTGCTCCCGCTGGGCTGCGCAGCAGCCCCAAAAAAGCGGACGCGATATTCCTGACACACCGCAATGTCCGATTTTAGGGCCGCTCCGCGCCCCAGCGGGAGCAAGCTCCCTCGCCACAAAAACCCCGCATGTTCTCTGGTCCCACAGGTGAATAAATGGCCCTTACACGAAACTACAAACATACGATTGCGGAACGCGCCAAAAGCGATCCAGCGTTCGCCCGAATTCTGCGGGATGAAGCCTTCACAAGTTTCGATGCTGCCAGCTATCTCCAAATGGCAGAGGAAAAGTTGGCTTATCTTGATGCTTGCCTGGAAGAAGATAAGGGTGACGGCGTCTTGATTCGAGCGGCCCTCAACGATATCGCCCGGGCAAACGATATAGCACAGGTTTATACCGGCGCAGGTCGGGAACGACTGGAGATCAAATGATCAATAATGCCCGTGGCGAGGGAGCTTGCTCCCGCTGGGCTGCGCAGCAGCCCCAAAGAAGGTGAACGCTATTTTCCTGACACACCGCAATTTCTGGTTTTAGGGCCGCTCCGCGCTGGAGCGCCAGCCCGGCCCAGCGGGAGCAAGCTCCCTCGCCACGAAAGCACTCACCTGAAAATATCTTGCTACTGTTACTCACAAGCCTGCGACCCTACACCGCACGTGGCCTTTTTACTTCTGCCCCCCGATCAGGCTAAATACCGGCCACCTGATCGCCCAACCGAGCGGATTGCCCCATGTCCCGACAACGGCTTGCATTTGCCTGGATCGCCTGCTTCGCAGTGCTGTTCAACATGCTTGCCATGCCGCTTTCCAACAGCGGGGGTGCGGCCGCCAATTCGCCTGCCGAGCAACTGCTGTGGGGCAGTTTCTGCTCGTCCAGCGGCACGAAGATGGTCGCGGTGTCCCTGGGCAAATTCGAACAGGGCACGCCACAGCAAGACAATCACTCGACGATGCAACATTGCTGGTGCTGCTCAGGTCCGGCGCCGTTGGTGGCGCTGGCCGGGCATGCCCCGCAGTTGTATCTGGATGCACAGCTGGCCCATCGCAGTGCCATCCATTCGAAGCTCGACAGCCCTACCCCGCGCCAGCAATGGCCGAGCCTCAATCCCCGCGCTTCACCTCTGGCCTGATTCTTCCCGCATCAAACTGCGCCCTGAATCGTTCCGGAGAATTGCCATGTTGAACAGACTTATCCTGCTGGTTGCCCTGCTGCTTCCCATCGGCTTCGCCCAAGCTCACCAGTACAAAGCGGGCGAACTTGAGATCGCTCATCCATGGTCCCAGGAGTTGCCGCCCAACGCGCCGACCGTGGCCGCCTATTTCGTCATTCACAACAGCGGCACCACCGCAGACAAACTGCTCAGCGTCGACTCGCCCATCGCCGGCAAGGCCGAGCTTCATGAGCATGTGATGCAAAACGACTTGATGAAGATGCAGCCGGTGCCCGTCGTGAGTATCGCTCCCGGTGCGACCATCACCTTCGCACCGATGGCCTACCACGTAATGCTGCTGGACCTGAAGGACCGCAGCCTGCTCAGCGACGGCAAACGCTTCCCCATGACCCTGCATTTCGAACAGGCCGGGGATGTCACGGTCGACGTCAAGGTGCAGAAAAAAGCCCCTGACGGCGCCAAGACACACATGCACGCGCAGTAGACGTAGCCGCCCGTGCACGCCTTTCGCGCCAGGCCGTCCATGCCCCGCCGTCAGCCCATGAGCCTGACCCGCGGCAGCTGGATCAGCCTGTTCGCCATGCTGATGATCTTTATCGGTCCGCTGGTTTCCCAGTCGATGCCGATGGATCAACGCATGTCTTCGTCCATGCCTGTGTCCATGAGCATGGAGATGGGCATGGACATGACGGCGCACGAAGCGCCGGCAGCCGAACATTGCCCGCCCCAGGGCGAGCACCATGCGCTGTGGGAAAAATGCGGGTATTGCAGCCTGCTGTTCAACTGCCCCGCCCTCACTGGCGGCCATACTTTCACCGTCTTCGACACGCCGCCCACACATACCTATACCGGTCCCTCCCCGCGCCTGGGCCACGCCCGGCCAGCATTCTTCCCCGGTGCCCGCACGCGCGCACCGCCCATCGTCGCGTAGCCCCGACACTTACTCACCCGGTCGCAAAAAGACAGCCCAGGCTGCCCGACCGTGTCGTCTACGTCTGTTCGATGGAATCATCATGCCCAGGTTTTCTGCTGGCATCGCTTTGGGCTCTGCCCAGGTTAGCTGCCCCCTGAACGAGCCACCGGTTCGTTTGCGCCAAACCCTCGCCGCACTGTGCGGCCTGCTGCTTGCCCCGCTCGTGTTGGCCGACGAGCACGAGCATCACGATCATCAGGCCGAAGAACTGAGCCCGACGGTCATCACCGCCATCGCCCCCAGCTCGCCGCTGACTGTCGTCACCAACCCCAAGGACCCGCGCCAACCGGTGCCGGCCAGCGATGGCGGCGACTACCTCAAGACCATTCCCGGCTTCGCCCTGGTGCGCAACGGCGGCACCAATGGCGACCCGGTGTTGCGCGGCATGTTCGGCTCACGACTGAACATACTCACCAACGGCAGCATGTTGTTGGGTGCTTGCCCAGGTCGGATGGACGCGCCGACCTCCTACATATCGCCGGAAACCTACGACAAGCTCACCGTCATCAAGGGCCCGCAAACCGTGCTCTGGGGCCCCGGCGCATCGGCCGGGACCGTGCTGTTCGAGCGCGAGCCGGAACAGTTCGGCGAACTGGGCACGCGAGTCAATGCCAGCGTGCTGGCCGGCTCCAACGGTCGTTTCGACAAAGTGCTGGATGCCGCCGCCGGGGGCCCGCTGGGTTATGTCCGGGTAATCGGCAACACCGCGCATTCGGACGATTACCGCGACGGCAATAACGACAGCGTGCCGTCGCGCTATGACAAGTGGAATGGCGACGTCACCCTCGGCTGGACGCCAGACGCCGATACCCTGCTGGAGCTGACGGCCGGCAAGGGCGACGGTGAAGCGCGCTACGCCGGGCGCGGCATGGACGGTTCGCAGTTCAAGCGTGAAAGCCTCGGACTGCGCTTCGAGCGTTCGAACATCGGCGAGGTGCTGGACAAGGTCGAGGCCCAGGTCTACTACAACTACGCCGATCACGTGATGGACAACTACACGCTGCGCACGCCGTCCGGTACGGGGATGATGGCCGGGCCCATGGCCTCCAACGTCGACCGCCGTACCCTCGGCGCCCGTATCAAGGCCACCTGGCGTTGGGCCGATGTGCAACTGATCAGCGGCCTGGACGCCCAGACCAACGAGCATCGCCAACGCAGCAGCATGGGCGTGGACACCTACAAGGACCTGCCGTACACCAAGGACGCCGACTTCCACAACTACGGGGCGTTCGGCGAACTGACCTGGTACGCCGCCGACCGCGACCGAGTGATCACCGGCGCCCGGCTCGATCGCGCCTCGGCCAAGGATTACCGCCAGAGCATCGGTTCCGGCATGTCGGCCCGTCCCAATCCTACTGCCGATGACACCCGCGCCGACACGCTGCCCAGCGGTTTCGTCCGCTACGAGCACGACCTGGACGACAGCCCCACCACCCTCTACGCAGGCATCGGTCACGCGCAACGGTTCCCGGATTACTGGGAGCTGTTCTCGCCGAACACCGGCCCGAGCGGTTCGCTGAATGCTTTCGACGCGATCAAGCCGGAGAAAACCACTCAGCTCGACTTCGGCCTGCAGTACAAGACCGAAACCCTCGAAGCCTGGGCATCGGGATACGTCGGGCAGGTACGCGACTACATCCTGTTCGACTACACGCCGGGGATGATGGGCACCACTTCCCGGGCCGAGAACATCGACGCACGGATCATGGGCGCTGAACTGGGCGCGGCCTACAAGCTCACCGAGCACTGGAAAGCCGACGCCACCCTGGCCTACGCCTGGGGCAAGAACAGCAGCGACGGCAGCGCCCTGGCGCAAATGCCACCGCTGGACGCTCGCCTGGGCCTGACCTACAGCGAAGACCGCTGGAGCGTCGGGGCCTTGTGGCGCGTGGTGGCGGCGCAGCACCGGGTCGATGAAAACAAAGGCAACGTGGTGGGCAAGGACTACGGCAAAAGTTCGGGCTTCGGCGTGTTCTCGCTCAACGGTGCCTACCGCATCAATCAGCACTGGAAGGTCAGCAGCGGGGTCGACAACCTGTTCGGCAAAGCCTACGCCGAGCACCTGAACCTGGCCGGCAACGCCGGGTTCGGCTACCCGGCGAGCGATCCCCAGGCCATCAACGAACCGGGGCGCACGCTCTGGACGAAGGTGGATATGAGTTTCTAACAACACAGGCCAAGCCTGACACCTGCCCCCGTGGCGAGGGAGCTTGCTCCCGCTCGGTTGCGTAGCAATCGCAAAAAGCCAGGGACTGCTGCGCAGTCCAGCGGGAGCAAGCTCCCTCGCCACGGGGTCTGTGTTTAGGGCTCCTGCTTATCGGTTGCCTGGCAACCGCACAACATAACAACCCATTTTGCCCTGCGGAGCGCTTTGCAATGAGCCAACCGAAACCGAACTTCTACAACCTGGCCTGGCGCTGGCATTTTTATGCCGGTCTGTTCGTCGCGCCGTTCATGGTGATGCTGGCCCTGACCGGCATCATTTACTTGTTCAAGCCACAACTCGACCCCCTGATGTACGGCGATCTGCTGAACGTGCCGGCCGGCCATCACACCTTGGCGGCGGACGATCTGCTCAAGCAGGTTCGCCAGGCCTATCCAGAGGGCCAGGTCACACAGTACCTGCCGCCGATCGATAGCGAACGCAGCGCGCAATTCGTGGTGATCGACAAGGGCAGGGAGTTGAACGTGTTCATCGACCCGTACCACGGCGATGTCCTCGGCGAACAGGACGCTAAAAACAACCTGCAAGCCATGGCGCGGGCGATCCACGGCGAGTTGCTGATCGGCACCGTCGGCGATCGGCTGGTGGAAATGGCCGCCGGCTGGGGCGTGGTATTGCTGGTTTCCGGGCTGTACCTGTGGTGGCCGCGCGGGCAATCGTCGGCCGGCGTGCTGTGGCCGCGCTGGAATGCTCGCGGCCGGGTGTTCTGGCGTGACCTGCACGTCGTTATCGGGTTCTGGGGCTCGGCGTTCTTGCTGGTGATGCTGCTCAGCGGCATGACCTGGACCGGCTTCTGGGGCAAGCAATACGCCGACCTCTGGAACCGCTTCCCGGCAGCGATGTGGAACGACGTGCCAAAGTCTGACGTGGAGGCCGGCAGCCTCAACCACGCCCACCGCCAGACCGTGCCCTGGGCCGTGGAAAACACGCCGATGCCGATGTCCGGCGATCATGCCGAACATATGGCCCATGGCGGCATGCACGAAGGCCCCGCCGCCCCGAGCGTCAGCTTGCAGGCGGTGCAGGACATCGCTACCGAGCGCAACGTCGAACCCGGCTACAGCATCACGTTCCCGACGACTGCCTCCGGCGTTTTCACCATCGCCGTGTTCGCCGACGACCCGCGCAATGACGCGACCCTGCATGTTGACCAATACACCGGCAAGGTCCTGGCCGATGTGCGCTGGGAGCACTACAACCTCGTGGCCCGCGCCACCGAAACCGGAGTGATGCTGCATGAAGGCAAGATGTTCGGCCCGGTGAACCAGATCATCGTGTTGTTGATCTGCCTGATGATCCTGCTCAGCGCCGTGAGCGGCCTGGTGATCTGGTGGAAGCGCCGGCCGCAAGGCAAGTTCGGCGTGCCGCCGTTGCGTCACGACTTGCCGACCTGGAAGAGCGGCGTGTTCATCATGCTGGCCCTGGCGGTTGTGTTCCCGTTGGTGGGAGCTTCACTGGTAGTGGTGTGGTTGCTGGATCGCCTGGTCATCCGGTTCAAGCGCCAGCCTGAGGTCGCCTCATCTTCAAATTGAAGACTGTGCGTTAACGGAAAGCGGCGCGATGCCTCTACAATCGCGTCCGCCTTTCGAACTGCTTGTCCTATGACTCGAGTAGATGCATGACCTCGCTGACCCTCTCCCATCTCGCCTGGACGCCCTTGGGCCATGGCCACTGTCATCACCAGTTCCAGCTGCGCGACGCCACGTTGCAGGTGGCGGCCGGGGAGTTTGTCGGGTTGATCGGTCCCAACGGCAGCGGCAAGACCAGCCTGTTGCGCTGCGCCTATCGCTTCAGTCGACCGGAACATGGCGAGGTGAAACTTGAGCATCACAACCTCTGGAAACAGTCTTCGCGCTGGTGCGCCCAACGTATCGCCGTGGTGCTGCAAGAGTTTCCCGATGCCTTTGGCCTGACGGTCGAGGAAGTGGTCGCCATGGGCCGCACGCCTCACAAAGGTCTGTTCGACGGCGACACACACGAAGACCGCTGCCTGGTGCTCCAGGCTTTGCAATCGGCGGGACTCGACGGCTTTGGCGATCATGCATTCTCGACGCTGTCAGGCGGAGAAAAACAGCGGGTAATCCTCGCCCGGGCACTGGCCCAACAACCGCAGTTGTTGATTCTTGATGAACCGACCAATCACCTCGACCCTCGTTACCAACTGCAATTGCTGCAATTGATCAAACGCCTGGGTATCGGCACCCTCGCCAGCATTCACGACCTGAACCTGGCCGCCGCGTTCTGCGATCGCCTGTATGTGATCGAACACGGACGGATCGTCGCCAGCGGCACGCCCAAGGATGTCTTGACCAGCGCACTGCTGCGTGAGGTGTTCGGCGTTGAAGCGCTGGTGGACGAACACCCGCTGGCCGGCTACCCACGTATCACTTGGATAACCCAACCATGACCTTGCGTTCCCTGCTGTTGCTGCCCTTGCTGCTGGGCAGCGCCCATGCGTTGGCCGAAGCCACTCGCTACCCGTTGACGATCCAGAGTTGCAACCGCCAAGTGGTATTCAACGAGGCGCCCCGGCACGCCGTCAGCCATGACATCAACATGACCCAGATGATGCTCGCCCTGGGCCTCAAGCCGCGCATGGTCGGCTACAGCGGCATCAGTGGCTGGAAATCGGTAACGTCGGACATGGCGAAGATCCTCGATGGCCTGCCGGAACTGGCCGCCAAGTATCCCTCGGTGGAAACCTTGCTCAATGCCAACGTCGATTTCTTCTTCGCCGGTTGGGACTACGGCATGCGGGTGGGTGGCGACCTGACGCCGCAAACCCTGCAACCGCTGGGCATCAACGTCTACGAACTGACCGAATCCTGTGCGTTCGTGATGAAACGCCCGGCGGCCACGCTGGAGGACACCTACAACGACCTGCGCAATCTCGGGAAGATCTTCGACGTGCAGGATCGCGCCGATGCGCTGATCGCGACGATGCAGGCCCAGGTGGCCGAAGTCCGCCAACACCTGCCGTCCGAACGCCCTAAGGTATTCCTCTACGACAGCGGCGAGGATCGAGCGATGACATCCGGGCGCCTGGGCATGCCCCAGGCGCTGATCGACGCGGCGGGCGGGCGCAACATCCTCGACGACGTGGAAACCAGTTGGACCCGGGTCAACTGGGAGAACGTGGTGGAGCGCAACCCCGAAGTGATCGTGATCGTCGACTATGGCGAAACCACCGCCGAGCAGAAGCAGCAATTCCTTTTGGATAATCCGGCACTGCACTCGGTGGATGCGATCAAGCATCGGCGCTTCATCGTGATCCCCTACGTACAGGCCACGCCGGGCATCGATAACGTGCTTGCGGTGCAAACCCTGGCGAAGGGTTTCCACCGCCAATGAACACTCGTCGCTATGGCGCGCTGTTGATCTTGCTCGGCGTAATGCTGCTCGTGTCGTGCGTGGTGTCCCTGGGCTTCGGGCCCGCGCGGGTGCCGGTGGGCGTGGCCTGGGACATTCTGTTGAACAAGGCTTTCGGCGTGGGCGATGTCCATTGGACGCCGGGGCAGGAGCACATCGTCTGGCTGATCCGCGTACCGCGCCTGCTGCTTGGCGCCCTGGTGGGCGCGGGGCTGGCGTTGATCGGTGCGGTGCTGCAAGCGGTCACGCGCAATCCACTCGCCGATCCGCATCTTCTCGGCGTGACGTCCGGCGCGACCCTGGGTGCGGTCATCGTGGTGCTGCATGTCGGCGAAATCATCGGCCTGCTCACCTTGCCCCTCGCCGCGTTTATCGGCGCATTGCTGAGCATGTTGCTGGTGTTGGCCATCGCCGCCCGCCAGGGTCGCCTGGAAAGTGATCGCCTGCTGCTGTGCGGCGTCGCGGTGTCGTTCGTGATGATGGCGGCGGCCAACTTGCTGTTGTTCCTCGGTGATCATCGCGCCAGTTCAGCGGTAATGTTCTGGATGCTCGGCGGCCTGGGCCTGGCGCGCTGGGAACTGCTGGCCGTGCCGGCGGCCAGTGTGGTGCTGGGACTGGTGTTGCTGCTGGGCATGGCCCGCCCGTTGAACGCGCTGATGGCGGGCGAGCAGACCGCCGTGACGCTGGGGCTGAACGCGGCGAAGGTGCGGTTGTGGATCTTCCTGATCGCGTCCTTGATGACCGGCGTGCTGGTCTCCATCAGCGGCTCGATTGGTTTCGTCGGGCTGATGGTCCCGCACATCGCGCGACGCCTGGTGGGTGCCGAGCATCGGCGGTTGCTGCCAGCCTGCGTACTGCTCGGCAGCCTGTTCCTGGTGTGGGTGGACGTGGCGGCCCGCACGCTGATCGCGCCGGAGGACTTGCCGATTGGAGTCGCTACCGCAGCTATTGGTGGACTGTTTTTTATCGGTCTGATGCGCCGTCGCTGAACAGATGCTTCTTTTGGTACACGCCGAACAGTTCAGTCCCAAGGCCACCCTGTCGAAAATGCTCAAGCTCGGCTCGAACCAGATCAATGACTAACGCACGGTCTTGCGCTTTTTCAAGATTGAAATTTCCACTGTAGGCAAGATTGACCATTCGCCAGAGGAAGCAGTTGGTGCGGTACACATCGACAGGCCTCAGCCAACGCTCAAGAAGCGCGGTAATGTCTTCACTTCGAATGCCTTCAAAACACCCTATCGAGTGGTCCCTGTCCGGAATGACCGGGTCGACAACCTGTGTATCGACATTCCATCGGTAGCGCGCCGGCAATGCCGAGAACGCTGCATCAGCAGCAGTTATCGCCTCCGGCCACAAGCGATTGCCATTGCGCCCTACGGCCTCACCCAGACTCCAGAATTCTCCATGGTTCTTCAAACTGCGGGAGATAAAGAGCATGACCTTTTCCAGCTCTACCAAATGATGCAATGCCGAAACACACATAATGACATCCCACTGTTCACCGGTAGGCACCAGGTTATTCGCATCAGCCACGATCAAATCCAGGCTGATGGCAGATGAAAACTGCTTCGCCGCGATTTGCAGCAGGTCTTCGTTGATATCCAGCAGGGACCATTCCACTCCTTCGGGAACGGCCGCCGACAAACCCGCCTCTATCCGCGCGGCACCACTGCATATCGACAAGACTTTTATTGAACCGTGATCGCTGACTTTCTGGCGTAGCCTCGCTTGAAAATCAGGCGGTGTTTGCGGGACGTTCGCTCTCAGGAGACGCGTCGCGTAAGAATAGGCGGCCTCGGCTTCGAACGGTTCCAACATGACGATGTCAGCCTGCGCATCACGCCCTTGCGGCTGAATCATTCCATTTAATTGGCGAACGCTGCGCGCAATGCCCATTGCGGTTTCACTTTGTCGCTCCTGAACTTTCGAATAGAACTCGTTCCGGTAGACACTGCTGAAGTGAGCCATCTCGTTTTTTATGCGCATCTGAAGATGGGTTTTCGCCAGAAGAGCCCTCATCTCGCCCTCCCTGGCGACGCACAAGTCAGAGATCGCCAGCCAATCTGCCGTAGGGTCATTCTCCGCTCCTGGCCCACACGCTACCAAGAGATGGCCACTTTTTCCCGCCAACCAAGCCAGGTCAAACTCTGCCGTTCTCCATTCCGACGGCGTGTTCCCTCCGCAAAAATGAAACAAGCCGAGTTGAAATTCCGAATGATCTCCGTCGTCAAGAAAAACCAGTGAACAGGCGAGTCCATCCAAACTGATGTTGGGTAGCGCTGCGGAAAAACGAATGTAGAGTCTTGAATCAGAGAACACATTCAGCCTGCTACTTCGAAGATGTTCTCCAGCGGTGAGAATCAGCGAATACCTTGCTTCTCTCAAATGCGTCACGTGCATCCATTGTGGATGCTCGGCCTGTTTAACTTCGGGCAGCACGTCAAAAATGGCCGTCTCGTCGAGAAGAAAACAGCTTGCAGCGCCAGCGTCATTCAAACGGATTTCCCCCTTCTTCAGAATGGCAGAAGAGTCAGCATAGTCGGGCGGCCTGAAATCTCACGTTGAATTCTCCACTTCCACGCCCCAATGCGGAGCGCCACATTGCACCAGCCCCAGCGATACGGTCACTGATGGTGCATTGTCATTTTCCCCTCCACCCGCCAACCCCGCATTTCCAAGCCTTTCCCCGACCGGGCACACCCCTTGCAAAAGCGCCTTCAGCGTCTGCATCTGCCATCCAGAAAAACACCAAGACCACGGAGATCGCACCATGAAGCGTCGTAGCTTGATCAAGGCTTTTACACTCTCGGCAAGCATTGCCGCGATGGGCATGGCCTGGACCGTCCAGGCCGCCGAGACCATCAAGGTCGGCATCCTGCATTCGCTGTCGGGCACCATGGCGATCTCCGAGACGTCCCTCAAGGACATGGCGCTGATGACCATTGACGAGATCAACGCCAAGGGTGGTGTGAACGGCAAGAAGCTTGAGGCGGTGGTCGTGGACCCGGCGTCGAACTGGCCGCTGTTCGCCGAAAAGGGCCGGCAGTTGCTGACCCAGGACAAGGTCGCCGTGGTGTTCGGGTGCTGGACGTCGGTGTCGCGCAAATCGGTGTTGCCGGTGTTCGAAGAACTCAATGGCCTGCTGTTCTACCCGGTGCAATACGAAGGCGAAGAGATGTCGCCGAACGTGTTCTACACCGGCGCGGCGCCGAACCAGCAGGCGATTCCGGCGGTGGAATACCTGATGAGCGAAGAAGGCGGCAGCGCCAAGCGCTACTTCCTGTTGGGCACTGACTACGTCTACCCGCGCACCACCAACAAAATCCTGCGTTCGTTCCTGCATTCCAAGGGCGTGGCGGACAAGGACATCGAAGAGGTCTACACCCCGTTCGGCCATAGCGATTACCAGACCATCGTCGCCAACATCAAAAAGTTCTCGGCCGGCGGCAAGACTGCGGTCATCTCCACGGTCAATGGTGACTCCAACGTTCCGTTCTACAAAGAACTGGCGAACCAGGGCCTGAAGGCCACCGATGTGCCAGTCGTGGCGTTCTCGGTGGGCGAAGAGGAACTGCGCGGCATCGACACCAAGCCGCTGGTGGGCAACCTGGCGGCGTGGAACTACTTCGAGTCGGTGGATAACCCGGCGAACAAGAAATTCGTCGACGCCTGGAAAGCCTATGCCAAGGCGAAGAACCTGCCAGGCGCGGACAAAGCCGTTACCAACGACCCGATGGAAGCCACGTACGTCGGCATCCATATGTGGGCGCAAGCGGTGGAAAAAGCCAAGTCCACCGATGTCGACAAAGTCCGCGAAGCCTTGGCCGGCCAGACCTTTGCCGCACCGTCGGGCTACACCCTGACCATGGACAAGACCAACCACCACCTGCACAAGCCAGTGATGATCGGCGAGATCCAGGCCGACGGTCAGTTCAACGTGGTCTGGCAGACCGAAGGGCCGATCCGCGCGCAACCGTGGAGCCCGTTCATCACCGGCAACGACAAGAAGCCTGACTATGCGGTGAAGAGCAACTGACCCCGGGAAGAAGCCCCTAACCCTGCTGATCGTTCCCACGCTCTGCGTGGGAATGCCTCACCGGACGCTCTGCGTCCACCATGGGACGCGGAGCGTCCCGGGCTGCGTTCCCACGCGGAGCGTGGGAACGATCAAACACGCAAGGCCAAGCATATGCCCACCGCCCTCTACCGCCTCATCCTCGCCCTGGCGCTGCTGTTGCCACTGGCGACGACCCATGCCGGCGATGCCGAAGATTTCGTCGCCGCCAATCCGACCCAGCAAGCCAAGCTGCTGGAAACCTGGGCCGCGCAGCCCGACCCGACGCGCGTCGAATTGATCAACGCCTTGCAGCAAGGCCAGTTGACCGTCGACGGCCAACCGAAAAACCTGCGCCTGAACAACCGCTTGCGGGGGCTGATTGAAACCGCCCTCGCCAGCCACCAGTTGCTCGCCGTTGATGCCCGCGTACGCCTGGGCGCCGCGCAGCAACTGCAAAAAAGCGCGCGCCCGGCGCAACTGGCGTTCCTCGACCGGCAACTGGCCGGCGAGCAGGACGAAGACGTACACGCCGCCCTGAGCCTGGCCCTGGCCAACCTGCAACTGGTAGATGCCAACCCTTCCGTGCGCCTCGCCGCCGTCCGCCTGCTGGGGGAAACTGGTGACCCGCTGGCCCGCACCCGCCTGGAAACGCTGCTCGAACCCGGCGTCGAAACCGATGCCGCCGTGCGCACCGCCGCCGAAACCAGCCTCGGCCAGGTCAAGCGCAAGCTCCTGGTCGGCGAGCTGCTGGGCCAGGCCTTCAGCGGCATGTCCCTGGGTTCGATCCTGCTGCTGGCCGCCCTCGGCCTGGCGATCACCTTCGGCCTGCTGGGGGTGATCAACATGGCCCACGGCGAGATGCTCATGTTGGGTGCCTATTCCACTTATGTGGTGCAGATGCTGTTCCAGCGCTTCGCCCCGAACGCCATCGAGTTCTATCCGCTGATCGCCCTGCCGGTGGCGTTCTTCATCACTGCTGCCATCGGCATGGCCCTGGAACGCACGGTGATCCGTCATCTTTATGGACGTCCGCTGGAAACCCTGCTCGCCACGTGGGGCATCAGCCTGATGCTGATCCAACTGGTGCGCCTGGTGTTCGGTGCGCAGAACGTCGAAGTCGCCAACCCAGCCTGGCTCTCAGGCGGGATCCAGGTGTTGCCGAACCTGGTGCTGCCGTACAACCGCATCGTGATCATCGCCTTCGCGCTGTTCGTGGTGGTACTGACCTGGCTACTGCTGAACAAGACGCGCCTGGGCCTGAACGTGCGCGCCGTGACCCAGAATCGCAATATGGCCGCCTGCTGCGGCGTGCCCACCGGCCGCGTGGACATGCTCGCCTTCGGCCTCGGCTCGGGCATCGCCGGGCTTGGCGGCGTGGCCCTGAGCCAGATCGGCAACGTCGGCCCGGACCTGGGCCAGAGCTACATCATCGACTCATTCCTGGTGGTGGTGCTCGGTGGCGTCGGCCAACTCGCCGGCAGTGTGTTCGCCGCGTTCGGCCTGGGCATCGCCAATAAGATCCTCGAACCGCAGACCGGCGCCGTGCTCGGCAAGATCCTGATCCTCGCGCTGATCATTCTGTTCATCCAGAAGCGTCCGCAAGGCCTCTTCGCGCTCAAAGGACGGGTAATCGACTGATGAACCAGCCCCTGATGCTCACGGCCACGCAAAAGGCCGGCCCCAAAGTCACCCTCGTCGTCGGCGCGCTGATCCTCGCCGCGCTGCTGAGCCTGCCGTTGCTGTCGCTGCTGGCGGCGGACAATCCGCTGCACGTCTCAGCCTACACCTTGACCCTGGTAGGCAAGATTCTTTGCTACGCCATCGTCGCCCTGGCGCTGGACCTGGTCTGGGGCTACGCCGGCTTGCTCTCCCTGGGCCATGGCCTGTTCTTCGCCCTGGGCGGCTATGCCATGGGCATGTACCTGATGCGCCAGGCCGCCGGCGATGGCTTGCCGGCGTTCATGACCTTCTTGTCGTGGACTGAACTGCCCTGGTACTGGGCCGGCACCGACAGTTTCCTCTGGGCGATGTGCCTGGTGATGCTGGCGCCGGGTTTGCTGGCGCTGGTGTTCGGCTTCTTCGCCTTCCGCTCGCGGATCAAGGGCGTGTATTTCTCGATCATGACCCAGGCCCTGACGTTTGCCGGAATGCTGCTGTTTTTCCGCAACGAAACCGGGTTTGGCGGCAACAACGGCTTTACTAATTTCCGTTCGATCCTGGGCTTTGGCATCACTGAGCCGGGCACTCGCGCGGTGCTGTTTTTCGCCACGGTACTGTTGCTGGTGGCGAGCCTGTTCATCGGCTGGCGCCTGGCCCGTAGCAAATTCGGCCGGGTGCTGACTGCCCTGCGCGACGCGGAAAACCGCCTGATGTTCTGCGGCTACGATCCCCGTGGTTTCAAGCTCTTCGTCTGGGTGTTGAGCGCAGTGTTGTGCGGCCTGGCCGGGGCGTTGTACGTGCCGCAAGTGGGCATCATCAACCCCAGCGAAATGTCGCCGACCAACTCCATCGAGGCCGCCGTCTGGGTCGCCCTTGGCGGGCGCGGCACGTTGATTGGGCCGTTGCTGGGCGCCGGGGTGGTGAACGGCATGAAGAGCTGGTTTACCGTAGCGTTTCCTGAGTATTGGCTGTTCTTCCTCGGGGCACTGTTCATCGTCGTGACCCTGTATCTGCCCAAGGGCGTGATCGGGCTGCTGAAGAAAAGGAGCGAATGATGCGCATCACACCCACGACGGACTTCATGCTCGAACCCATCCTGGAGCCCAACAAAGACCAAGGCAGCAGCCGCGACGCCATTGGCCTCGGCCAGGCAGCCGGCCAAGGCCTGAACACCCGCCACGGCACCATCCTGACCCTGGAAGACATCAGCGTCAGTTTCGATGGGTTCAAGGCCTTGAACGATTTGAACCTGTACATCGGCGTCGGCGAATTGCGCTGCATCATCGGCCCGAACGGTGCCGGCAAGACCACCCTGATGGACGTGATCACCGGCAAGACCCGCCCCAGCCACGGCAAGGCCTGGTTCGGCGAAACCCTGGACCTGACGACCATGAGCGAAGTGCAGATCGCCCAGGCCGGCATCGGTCGCAAGTTCCAGAAGCCGACGGTATTCGAAGCCCTGAGTGTGTTCGAGAACCTGGAGCTGGCGCTCAAGACCGACAAATCGGTGTGGGCCAGCCTGCGGGCAAAACTGAGCGGCGAGCAGCATGCCCGCATCGACGAAGTGCTCGAGACCATCCGCCTCACCACCTCGGTCAATCGCGCCGCCGGACTGTTGTCCCACGGCCAGAAGCAGTTCCTTGAGATCGGCATGCTGCTGGTCCAGGACCCGCAACTGCTACTGCTCGACGAACCGGTGGCGGGCATGACCGACGCCGAGACCGAGTTCACCGCCGAGCTGTTCAAGTCGTTGGCGGGCAAGCATTCGCTGATGGTGGTGGAGCACGACATGGGTTTTGTCGGCGCAATTGCCGACCACGTCACCGTGCTGCACCAGGGCAGTGTGCTGGCCGAGGGGTCGCTGGAACAGGTGCAGGCCGATGAGCGAGTGATCGAGGTGTATTTGGGCCGATGAATCGGCCAGCTTCAAGCGGCAAGTTGAAAGCAAAGCCGTACACCATCCTGCTCTTACTTGCAGCTTGAAGCTCACCACTTGAAGCTTAAAAAAAGGAATTCCAATGCTACAAGTCCAACACCTTCACCAATACTACGGCGGTAGCCACATCCTGCGCGGCCTGTCGTTCGACGCCAAGGTCGGCGAGGTAACCTGCCTGTTGGGGCGCAACGGCGTGGGCAAGACCACCCTGCTCAAATGCCTGATGGGCCTGTTGCCGGCCAAGGAAGGCGCGGTGAATTGGGAAGGCAAGGCCATCACTGGGTTCAAGCCGCACCAACGGGTGCACGCCGGCATCGCTTATGTGCCTCAGGGCCGGGAAATTTTCGGGCGGCTGACGGTGGAAGAAAACCTGCTGATGGGCCTGTCGCGCTTTCCCGGTTCCGAAGCCAAGGAAGTGCCGGCGTTCATCTACGAATTGTTCCCGGTACTGCTGCAAATGAAGCAACGCCGTGGCGGCGACTTGTCCGGCGGCCAGCAACAGCAGCTCGCCATTGGCCGGGCCTTGGCCAGTCGTCCGCGCCTGCTGATTCTCGACGAACCCACCGAAGGCATCCAGCCCTCAGTGATCAAGGAGATTGGCGTGGTCATCAAGAAACTCGCGGCCCGGGGCGACATGGCAATCCTGCTGGTGGAGCAGTTCTACGACTTCGCCGCCGAGCTGGCCGATCAATACCTGGTGATGTCCCGGGGCGAGATCGTGCAGCAAGGGCGCGGAGAAAATATGGAAGCCGAGGGTGTGCGCGGGCTGGTAACGATCTAGTCTTAGCGTCCCGACGATAATCAGAAAATCATGAATCTACCTGTTTCGCCATCCGCCCTCTTCACCCCCAGCTGGCACGCCGAGCTGGACTTGGGTTATGCCCGATTCGGCGAGTGCACACGCCCGGTCCAGCGTCGCCACATCGGCCCGCTGCGGGTGCAAAAGCATTTGTATGCCGAGGGGCCCGAGGTGTGCCAGCACATCATCGTTCACCCGCCCGGCGGGATCGCTGGCGGGGATCGACTGGACATCTCGGCCCACGTCGGCGCTGGTGCCTGGGCGCAACTGACCAGCCCCGGCGCGGCCAAGTGGTACCGCGCCGCCGGCCCGGCGTACCAGCAACTGAAGCTGAGCGTGGCGCCCGGCGCAACCCTGGAATGGCTGCCCCAGGAAACCATCGTCTTCAGCGCGGCCCAGGCGGAACTCAGCACCGACATCGACCTGCAGGGTGACGCCCGGTTGTTCTACTGGGACATGGTTGCCCTCGGCCGGCCGGCCAGTCACGAGCGCTTCGATCTCGGGCATTTTCAATCGCGCCTGGACATCCGCCGCGACGGCCAGTTGTTGTGGCACGAGCGCCAGCGCATCGTCGGCGACGACGGCTTGCTCGACTCGCCCATCGGGCTAGGTGGCGATCCGGTATTCGCCACGTTATTGGTCACTGGCGAGATCGACGGCGAACTGTTGGAGCAATGCCGATCCCTGGGCCATGCCGTGCGCGGCGACCTGACGCAATTACCGGGCCTGCTCGTGGCACGTTGCCTGGCGAGCGAGGCGTTACTCGCGCGGGGATGGTTGATTCAATTGTGGCGTTTGCTCAGGCCAGCGCTGTTGGGAAGAGAGGCCATGGCGCCAAGAATCTGGAGCACGTGAATCTGCTTTCCCACAGTGGATTGTGTTTACCGCAAAAATTTTATCTGCCCTTATTGGATTGCACATGGACCTGACCCCACGCGAAAAAGACAAGCTGCTGATCTTCACCGCCGGCCTGGTCGCCGAACGGCGGTTGGCCCGAGGCTTGAAGCTCAACTACCCGGAGGCGATGGCCTATATTTCCGCCGCGCTGCTCGAAGGCGCCCGTGATGGCCAGACCGTGGCCGAGCTGATGCACTACGGCACCACGCTGTTGAGCCGCGAACAGGTGATGGAAGGCATCCCGGAAATGATCCCGGAGATCCAGGTCGAAGCGACGTTTCCCGACGGCACCAAACTGGTCACCGTCCACCAGCCCATCGCTTGAGGTCGCGGCATGACTTATCACGTTCGTGACGCGCAACCTGCCGATCTGCCGGCAATCCGCGATATCTACAACGATGCCGTGCTCAACACCACGGCGATCTGGAACGAACAGGCCGTGGACCTGGGTAATCGCCAGGCTTGGTTCAGCGCCCGGCGAGCCCAGGGCTACCCTGTATTGGTGGCCGTCGATACCGAGGAAAACGTGCTCGGCTATGCCTCGTTCGGTGACTGGCGGCCGTTCGACGGCTTTCGCCATACCGTCGAGCATTCGGTCTACGTCCGCCACGACCAACGCGGTCATGGCCTCGGCCCGTTATTGATGTTGGCCCTGATCGAGCGCGCCAAGGCCTGCGGTAAACACGTGATGGTCGCCGCCATCGAGAGCGGCAACGCGGCCTCGACTCGCCTGCACGAACGCGCGGGTTTCACCATTACCGGACAGATGCCCCAGGTGGGTACCAAGTTTGGCCGCTGGCTGGACCTGACCTTCATGCAGTTGGTCCTCAATCCCGGGGCCCAACCGCCCGCCATCGACAAGGAGTGATAACCGATGAACGCCGCCCAGTTGCGTCGAGTCCATGCTGAAAGCTTTGCGCATTATCGCCAAGGCCTGATCGATCTGTTGCTTGATGCCGTTGAGTATGGCGCCAGTGTGGGATTCATGGCCGATCTCGATGCCGACCAGGCCCGCGCCTATTTCGACGAGGTCCAGGCCAGCCTCAACCAGGGCGATCTGCTGCTTTGGGTGGTGGTCAAGGACGAACAGGTGCAGGCCAGCGTCCAGCTCGCCCTGTGCCAGAAACCCAACGGCCTGAACCGCGCCGAAGTGCAAAAGCTGCTGGTACGTGGCGACGCCCGTCGCCGCGGCCTCGGCCAGCAATTGATGAACGCCCTGGAGCTCGGTGCCCGCCAGCACAAGCGTGGCCTGCTGTACCTCGACACCGAGGCCGGCTCCGAGGCCGAGTCGTTCTACCGCGCCATGGGCTACACCCGTGTCGGTGAACTGCCCGACTACTGCCAGAGCCCAGACGGGACCTACACCCCGACCGCCATCTACTACAAAATTTTGGGGCAACCGCAATGATCCCAGGTCAGTACCAGATAGCACCCGGCGACATCGAGCTCAACGTCGGGCGCCGGACCCTTACGCTGAAAGTCGCCAACAGCGGTGATCGGCCGATCCAGGTCGGCTCGCACTATCACTTTTTCGAAACCAACGACGCCCTGGCCTTCGACCGCGCCGCCAGCCGTGGCATGCGCCTGAACATCCCGGCCGGCACCGCCGTGCGTTTCGAGCCGGGCCAGAGTCGGGAAGTCGAGCTTGTCGAGCTGGCCGGGTTGCGGCGGGTTTATGGGTTCGCCGGACGAGTCATGGGCGATTTGTGAATGACTTCAGCTGCAAGCTTCTAGCTGCAAGCTGCAAGAAAAAGCACTTCGCGGCGCTCCCCCCTGCTTTGTTTTTACTTGAGGCTTGCAGCTTGAAGCTTGCAGCTCATATGCGAGGACCTTTGCAATGAAAATCAGTCGTCAGGCCTACGCCGACATGTTCGGCCCCACCGTCGGCGACAAGGTTCGCCTGGCCGACACCGAGTTGTGGATCGAAGTGGAAAAAGACTTCACCACCTACGGCGAAGAAGTGAAATTCGGCGGCGGCAAGGTGATTCGCGATGGCATGGGCCAGAGCCAGCTGCTGGCCGCCGAGGTCGTCGACACGCTGATCACCAACGCACTGATTATCGACCACTGGGGCATCGTCAAGGCCGATGTCGGCCTCAAGGACGGGCGCATCGCCGCCATCGGCAAGGCCGGCAACCCGGACATCCAGCCAGATGTCACTGTCGCCATCGGCGCCAGCACCGAAGTGATCGCCGGCGAAGGCATGATCCTCACGGCGGGTGGTATCGACACCCACATCCACTTCATCTGCCCACAGCAGATCGAAGAAGCGTTGATGAGCGGCGTCACTACCATGATCGGCGGCGGCACGGGCCCAGCCACCGGAACCAACGCCACCACCTGCACCTCCGGACCGTGGCACTTGGCGCGCATGCTCCAGGCCGCCGATGCGTTCCCGATGAACCTCGGCTTCACTGGCAAGGGCAACGCCAGCCTGCCGGAACCGTTGATCGAGCAGGTCAAGGCCGGCGCCATCGGCCTGAAGTTGCATGAAGACTGGGGCACCACGCCCGCAGCCATCGACAACTGCCTGAGCGTGGCCGACCAATACGACGTGCAGGTGGCGATCCACACCGACACCCTCAACGAGTCCGGCTTCGTCGAAACCACCCTGGCCGCGTTCAAGGGCCGCACCATCCACACCTACCACACCGAAGGCGCCGGTGGCGGGCATGCGCCGGATATCATCAAGGCTTGCGGCTTCCCTAACGTGCTGCCCAGTTCCACCAACCCGACCCGGCCGTTCACCCGCAACACCATCGACGAGCACCTGGACATGTTGATGGTCTGCCATCACTTGGACCCAAGCATTGCCGAAGACGTGGCCTTCGCCGAAAGCCGCATCCGCCGCGAGACCATTGCCGCCGAAGACATCCTCCACGACCTCGGCGCCTTCTCGATGATCAGCTCCGACAGCCAGGCCATGGGCCGTGTCGGCGAAGTCATCACGCGCACCTGGCAAACCGCCGACAAGATGAAAAAGCAACGCGGCGCCCTGCCCGGCGACGGCGAAGGCAATGACAACTTCCGCATCAAGCGCTACATCGCCAAGTACACCATCAACCCGGCGATCACCCACGGCATCAGCCATGAAGTGGGTTCCATCGAAGTGGGCAAGTGGGCCGACCTGGTGCTGTGGCGCCCGGCGTTTTTCGGCGTCAAACCGACCTTGATTCTCAAGGGTGGGGCGATTGCCGCCAGCCTGATGGGCGACGCCAACGCCTCGATCCCGACGCCGCAACCCGTGCACTACCGACCGATGTTCGCAAGCTTTGGCGGTTCGCGGCATGCCACCAGCCTGACCTTCATCAGCCAGGCGGCTGCCGAGGCGGGGCTGCCGGAGCAATTGGGTTTGAAGAAGCGGATCGCCGTGGTCAAAGGCTGCCGCGACGTGCAGAAAACCGACCTGATCCACAACGACTACCTGCCGAGCATCGACGTCGATCCACAGACCTACCAGGTCAAGGCCGACGGCGTGCTGTTGTGGTGTGAACCGGCTGACGTGCTGCCGATGGCGCAGCGTTATTTCCTGTTCTGAATTGGATAACTGGCCGAACGCATACATCGTGGCCAGAGCTTGCTCCCGCTCGGTTGCGCAGCAATCGCAAAAAAAGCGAGGGCTGCTTCGCACCCCAGCGGGAGCAATCTCTGGCCACAGGTTAATTGCTATCTGAAATGACCGGGACAACTCACCTTACAGGTCAGTGCCTGCCGTCAGCGTATCCAGCTCATCTTGGGTCAACGACTGGATCAGTTCCGCCTCCTTGATCCTGCGTTGCAAATCCAGGGCCTCGGACTGGCTGACATAAGCCGAATCCTCCAGCGTTCCGGTGGCCTTCGCCTCATCCACTTCAATCTGGCGGGTGATGAAAGGCTCGTTCAACGCCTGGAAGGATGCCGCGTATGTTTGCTTCACGTAATCGACCCAGAAATCCCGGCCTACCAACGACTGGAACTCGCTGGGTGAGTCGTCCAGGGCAAGAATGTTGGCCGTCGCCGTGTCGAGCATGGCCCCGGTAACACCGGCCATGTGGATAAATCGTCCGCTGTTTGGCTGCCCCGGCAACGCCAGGCGATCCTTGAGACCCACGCGGTAAGCCAGGCGGACCTCAACCTCTTCTATTCGCTTCAACTGCTCGGCCCGCTGAACGGCCGTGAGATTGCGGTTGGTACTGATCGCCTCGCGACGAGCCTGAATATCCCGTAAGGCGATGCGCTCCACTTGGTCGAGGCGAAACAGTCCCCTGGCCAATCGGATCAAGGTTGCCGCCTCATCCGCCTCGTTTGCCAAAGCCCTGGCGTTGTGGATCATCAGCTTGATTTCAAGGTAGCTGAACGACAATGACGCACGGTCCTCGCAAGCCGGCGCACCGGCCTGTTCGAACAGCTCACGTCGCAAATCGGTGGATTCGCTGGCCGCTTCCAGCATTTGCCAGACGCGGCCCTGGAGGTCCGGAAAATTTTCCTCTCCTTGATAAGAACCGGCCAATTGATTCAATAGCTCAAAGAACTCCCGGGATCGAGGTTCGCCCACCAGACTTTGCCATATCGCTTTTTTGCTTCGCAGTTGGTCAGCAGGCAAGCCTTGCAGCCACGGTTCAACGTTCGACGGCGATAGCGCCTGCAGGGTCATTTGAAGTTCAAACGCGCCGGGCTGGCGCAAGGCGGCCCATTCGGGATGTGTCTGCCGGAGATTTTGCCAATAGTCGCGCAAACGGTCCGCCGTAGCCTCGCTCATCGGATTCCCTTGGATAAAAGTCACGCCATTGATACGTGCCGTGGCGTGAACCGCTTCGGTCGGCGGGTCAATCAAGGAGTCCGGCACGTCGAGCAACTGGTTGTCGCGCAAATCAAGCTGCTCCAGCGGCTGGTCACGCAAGCCCGTGGGCCAGGTGTCGATGCCGGTTCCCTTCAGTCCCAACGCCTCCAAGTTCGGCAGTGTGCTGAAGTCTGGCAGCCGTGCCAGAGGGTTTTGGTCCAAGTCCAGGACTTTGAGCTCAGTGAGTTTGCCGAGGATCTCTGTGTCGCGGGGTATCAGGCTGATCCGGTTCGCCCGCAGGTACAACCGGGTGAGGCCATTCATCGTTTCCAGGGACGGGGGGAGTTCCCTTAGCCTGTTGTTGGATATGTCCAGCCAGCGAAGAGAAGGGAATTGCGAGAGAAAATTCTCGCTCGACGCCGACACCCCCACACCACGCAACCGCAACGAAGCCACATGGCTGAAATCAGCCGAGAGTTCCGGCAAGTCTCCTACCGGTAACCCGGTGAGATTGAGCTCGTACCCCACGCTGCGGCCATCGCGTGTGAAGACTGTCCGCCCCTGACGCCTCCAGCACTGCCTGATCCGGTCGGCCACCACGCGCTTGATTTCGATAGGCACCTGCAGCGATCGATCATTACCTATGTCGCGCAATGTTGTAGAAGTTACCCATCGGTCCAGATCCCGACGCAGCATGTTCAATTCGACTTTACGGCGCTTGAGCTCCGCAACGGCGCCATCGCCCAATGACTCCAGCAGGGCCCGTACTTGCGATTGCCTATAGTTCGGGTACAACTCGAGCACTCGCGACTCGGGCGATCGCGCCAGTCCCAATCGCTCCCGCAAGCCGCTCATGGGGTAACCCAGCCTGCCGGACGCCAGGCGCATCGGCGATTGGAAAAGCGGTTTGACCGCGGGCATCTTCAGCGCTTTCGCCAACGCCTCCCGACCCAATGGCGCAGCGCCGACAGCCTCTTTCAAAAGCCCGCCCTGATGGATGGAGGGCCTGCCCATGGACCGGCGCTCGGCATCCGGAAGGGCGCGTTGCAGGGCCACGTAAAGATTATCCCAGGTGCTCAGATCATTGCCGGCATCGTCGTACGCCTTATATAAGTTGTCGCGCTTGACCAGGGTCTTGACCTGCGTCGACTCCTGCGGCCCGATACTGTCGATCAACTCGCCTGAAGTACTGCCGTCGCGCAACTCGATACGTACCGTGTCGCTCCAGCCGGACAAGGTTTTCAAGGTAGCCAGGACCAGTCGAGGCGTGTCCGGTGTGGCCAGCGTCTCCAGGAACACCCCCTCGTAGGCCCGGTTCAAACGCACCTTGCGCTGGAAGTGACGCAGCTCTTCGGCGATGCGCAGTGGGATGGGCTTGGTCTGGAACGCGTCGGCGAAATCCCAGCGGGCCATCTGCTGGGTTTCCACATCGCTGGCATGGTTCATCATCTGCCCGATGGCCGTCGCGGGGACCGAGGGAAACCGGGATTTGATCAGCGTGACGCGCGGGTCGCTCGACACATCGTCCTTGGCGTAGTGGTCGTTGAAAAGTTGCGTTTTCTCACGCACCGCCACCTCGGCGAGGTTCTTCCTGAATTGCCGGACCCGGGCTGGCATATTCGTTTTCGCAATCGCCGGAGTCGTGCCGGCCAATAGGTCATTGCCCGCGGCATCCACCGCTTCGATCAGATTCCTGGGGAAAGACGATGTGTAGATCTTCGCGTCGGTGACGAAGACATCACGCAGCGGAGCCGCTCCGTCCGGGTCTGCGGCATGTTCCCAGAGGAGCTTGCCCGAAGGATCCACCACCTTGAGCTTCAAGCCCTTTGGCCACGGGCCGTAACTTGTCAGCAGATGCAGCTGGATCATTGGATTGGCCTGCTCATGCAGCAGCGGGTCCTCGCTGCTTATCTGCGTGACGAAATTATCCACCTGGCGGGAGATGTCGAAGCGCTTGATCGTGTCCGCCAGCGCCACAGGCAACGGCTCACCCTCGACATGCAGCCGCCGCAACATTTCTTCGGTTGTATCGCTGGCGACGCGGATCTGCTCCAGCTGTGCATCGCTGAAGTCCTTGACGCCATGGCCGAGCCGGCGCATGAGGGGCGTCCCCTCCCAGCCTTGGGGCCGTTCCAGCTCGTGGCTCCAGGCACCGCTGCCGTTGTGCGTCAGTTCAGGCTGGTAAGCATCGGGGCGGGAGGGATGGCGAATGCGATAACGATCGGTCGCGCGATCGCGTTGCACTTCGTAGTTCGTTCCGCCCAATGGCAGGATTTGCCGGCCGTTGACCCGGTGTAGCCCCAGGCCATCCGGGGTCGAGGACACAGGCGGCTCCAGCTCGCTCTTATAGCTCGCCAGGTCGGGGCGCCAGAGGCGCGATTCACCATTGGCCCGCGTGACAGGCTCCAATTGATTCACTGTTTCCGACGGCACGATCCGGGGCAACACTTTGGCGCCTGCGGCGGCAAAGGCGACATTGAGCGCCAGGCTCGAAAAGTGTGCCCACATTTCCTTGGTTTCACCTTGCTCGAAGCTTTCAATGCCTTCGAACGCCTCGTCAAGCATCTGCACCGCCCACACGGTCATCATCACCGGCCCAAGGCCCGGCACCACGAATGCGGCCATGTTGAGCATGTCCAACAGCGTGTTTTCCCAGCTGTCCAGACGCGCCATGCGTGCTTTCTTATCTTCCTCACCGGTAGGCACCGCCGTCGCCCGCGCGTCCGCCAGGATCTTCGCTATCTGCCTGCGGCGCAACGCCTCCCACAACGGATCGCGCAGCAGCGACGCCTCCATGGGGAGGCTGCGCAAATCGGCCTTGGGCACAAAATCAGCGTGTAGATCGGCCTGTGGAGAAGGGCGATAAAGATGGTTGAACCGTTCGAAAAAGCCCCCTTGCTCACGCACGGGCACGAAACGGCTGAAAAAACGACGGTACTCAACGCCGTGCAGACGCCGTCGCAGCTCCACCATGAACTCGGCGCTGGACGTGTACTCCTTGACGGGATGCTCCGGATCGTCCGGTAGGTAGGCCACCAGCCGTTCGACCCGGTTGCTGCGCTCGCGCTCGGGGCCGATCAGCAAGGGGCCGACCAATTCGACGTCGAGGACTTTGAGCGACGCAACAGTCACTGCTCGGCCATCCAGCTTGATCCCGCTCTGATCGCCGATCACCTGCTGCAGCATCTGATAAGTATCCTGGCGAATGTCCGCCCTGGACCAAGCGATTTCCGTGCTGACAGCCAGTAATTGTCTGTGGTGCTCGCGCAGCTGCTGGTCCAACTGGCTACGGGCCGGACCATCGTTCGGTTGCAGGATCGCCTTGATATGCGCCTGGTACTGTCGCCCCAAGTCCAGCTTGCGGCAGAGTTTGATGAACGCTTCGGGGGCAATCGGCAGTGCTCCCGCACGGACGGATTGCAGGGTATGGCTCAACGTGCCGTCGGCGGACACCGGAGTCGTGGTGATGTAGTGACAGTCATCGCAGTCGAGCTTGTGCTCTTCTTCGGGTTCGAAATTGGCCAACGCCGCCTCCAGCAACGAACTGCCCCGGTACTGGTAGGTATCGAACGCCTGCTCCGTCAGGCGATGGAGCAGGTTGCTGCCCACATCGGTGCGCGTCTTGAGGGCGAACTTGCGGGCAAAGTAAACCTTACGCACGTCAAGCGTTCGTCTGAAGGTCTGCTGGATAGCCACGCGAAGCAAGGGTTCGGCAAAATCCCGGATGTCCTGGACATTGCCCAACGTTTTGTCGACCTGGTTCAAGACCTTGCAGTACTGCTCGTGGCTACGCTTGAGGCCGGCCCTGGTCTGGTGGGTTGCTTTCAAATACCAGCCTGGGATTTGCAACGAATGTTTGCTCAGCGCCACTTGCCGCTGAACGCTGGCGGCGATGTAACAGGGGGAAATGCGATTCTTGAGCAGGTCGTAGTGCACGCCGTGCGTTTCGGAAGACGAAGTCTTCTCGGTGCTGACAACAATGGTTTCAGGCATACCGGATCATCCTTGATGTGGAAAACCGAAGCCTAGCCATTGCCCTGGCAATGAATGCGGTAACTATTTATCGCAGTTGCGACAGGACATGACATGCAAGACAGATGTCGTCAGTCCACCCAACGTCCCAGTTGCTGTCGCAGCCGGCGGTTCTCGCTGCGCAGTTGTTGCACCTCTTCCAGCAGGTCCAGCGCCAGGGCGACACCGTCCCATTCCAGCTCCAGCTCGCGTCGCAGCTTGGCTGCACGCCGCGCCAGGACCAGTTCGTAATCGGTGAAACGCCAATCCGTCGGAGCCGTGCCGTGGGGTTCGAGAATGCCATGCTCGATAATTTCGATGACATGGACATCGGCCAACGCGGCGGCTTCACAGAATTCCACCAGGTTCAGTTCAATGATCGGGTTGTTCATGATCTGCTTCTCCCAATGCTTTAACTGTCGAGTCTAGCCAGAATTGCGGCAAATCTGCCCATGACCGTGGCGAGGGAGCTTGCTCCCGCTCGGCTGCGCAGCAGTCGTGAAAACCTGCCGACCGGTGTTTACTGGCGCTCCGTGTCGAATGGTTTTGGGGCTGCTTCGCAGCCCAGCGGGAGCAAGCTCCCTCGCCACGGGGTTGTGTTCACAGGCCGTTCATCACAAGTCAGAAACTCTCCCGCGGATCGAACGCGGCTTTCTTCGCCAGTTCCGCCCACAACGCCTTGACTGCTTCATCGCTGGCCTTGGGCATCACGGCCTTGAGCTGCACGAACAGGTAGCCGCGCTCGCCGGCCTTGTTGCGCAAGCCGTGGCCCTTGGCGCGCATGCGCTGGCCGTTCTGGCTGCCGGCCGGAACCTTGAGGTTGATCTTGCCGGTGAGGGTCGGCACCGCGACTTCGGTGCCCAGCGCCAATTCCCACGGTGCCAGCGGCAAGGTGATGATCAGGTCCTGGCCTTCGACATCGAACTTGGGGTGCGGGGCGAAACGAATGGTCAGGTACAAATCGCCATTGGCGCCTCCACCAATACCCGGCGCGCCCTGGCCCTTGAGGCGAATGCGCTCGCCATCGGTCACCCCGAGCGGGATCTTCACGTTCAGGCTCTTGCTGGTGTTGCTCACGTGCTGGCCCGCGCCGTTGTACTGAGGCACCTGGAACGTGACCTTCTTCGATTCGTTCGACAGGGTTTCTTCCAGGAAAATCGGTAATTCCATTTCCACGTCTTGCCCTCGACGGCCGGCGCTGCGACCTGACTGTCCACCACCGAAACCCGGCCCGCGATTACCGAAAATCGAACTGAAGAAGTCCGAAAAATCCCCGGTGTCCTGGCCGCCGCCAAAACCGCCACGGCTCTGCCAACCCGGCGGCCCCTGGAACGGCTGGCCGTGCTGGCCGTAGCGGCGCAAGTCGTCGTACTCGGCGCGCTTGTCGGCGCTTTTCAGCGCTTCATAGGCTTCGGAGACGTCCTTGAACTTGGTCTCGGCGTCCTTTTCCTTGCTCACATCCGGGTGATACTTGCGCGCCAGCTTGCGGTAGGCAGCCTTGATCGTGCTGTCGTCCGCCGTCGGCTCAACACCCAGGATCTTGTAATAGTCTTTGAAGTCCATCTAAGCATCACCATCCGTTATCGATGTCGCACCGCCACGCACAGCATGCCCGGATGACCGGACAGCGGGTTGACCGACCTCAAGATTGGGACCGGGCGGCACGTCAGAAGTTTATCGGCAGCGGGTGGCGGTTCTTGTGTCCGCCCTGTTGCTGCCAGGCTCATGCCAGCAAGTTTGGGGGTGCAACGCCGTCTTTCAAGGCCAGTGCTTGCGAATTAGCGGACAATCGGCCTTCGAATCCGCGCCGCACTGACATACACTGCGCGGCCGTTTTTTCAACTGGAACCCGAAAGACATGAAAAACGCATCCCCGGCCCGTGCCTGCGGCATCGACTTCGGCACGTCCAACTCCACCGTCGGCTGGCTGCGCCCCGGCATGGAAACGTTGATCGCGCTGGAGGACGACAAGATCACCCTGCCCTCGGTGGTCTTCTTCAATTTCGAGGAGCGTCGCCCGGTGTACGGCCGCCTGGCGCTGCACGAATACCTGGAAGGCTATGAAGGCCGACTGATGCGTTCGCTCAAGAGCCTGTTGGGCTCCAAGCTGATCAAGCAGGACACCAGCGTGCTCGGCACGGCGATGCCCTTCAAGGATCTGCTGGGGTTGTTCATCGGCCAGTTGAAGCAACGTGCCGAAGCCACCGCCGGTCGGGAATTCGACGAAGTGGTGCTGGGGCGTCCGGTGTTTTTCGTCGACGACGATGAAATGGCTGACCAGGAAGCGGAAAACACCTTGGTGGACGTCGCCCGCGCCATCGGCTTCAAGGAGGTCTCCTTCCAGTACGAGCCCATTGCGGCGGCCTTCGATTATGAATCGACCATCGAGAAAGAAGAGTTGGTGCTGATCGTCGACATCGGCGGTGGTACCTCGGACTTTTCCCTGGTGCGCCTGTCCCCCGAGCGTCGCACCCACGACAACCGTCACGCCGACATCCTCGCCACCGGTGGCGTGCACATCGGCGGGACCGACTTCGACAAACAACTCAGCCTGCAAGGCTTGATGCCGCTGTTTGGCTACGGCAGCCGGATGAAAAGCGGCGCCTACATGCCCACCAGCCACCACATGAACCTGGCGACCTGGCACACCATCAACGCGGTGTACTCGCAAAAATCGACCCTGGCCCTGGGCAGCATGCGCTACGACATCGAAGACACCGGCGGCATCGACCGGCTGTTCAAGCTGATCGACCAGCGTGCCGGGCACTGGTTGGCGATGGAAGTGGAGGAAACCAAGATTCATTTGACCCACGCCGACCAACGCCATGTCGCGCTGGACCGCATCGAGCCGGGCCTGAGCGTGGAGCTGACCCGAGCCCTGTTCGAATCGGCCATCGACGGCTTGCTGGAGCGGGTGCGCGGCAGCGTCACGCAGTTGCTCAACGATGCCAACGTGCGCGTCGACCAGGTCGATACGGTGTTTTTCACCGGCGGCTCCAGTGGCATCCCGGCGCTGCGCAACAGCGTCTCGGCCATGCTGCCCCAGGCGCGGCACGTAGAAGGCAATATCTTCGGCAGTATTGGCAGTGGTTTGGCGATCGAGGCGATGAAGCGCTATGGGTGAAAAGCAGCTTTGAGCTTCGAGCTGCAAGCTGCAAGTAAGAGCAGTCAGGCGGCGCGGCTGGCTTTTGCTTGAAGCTTGAAGCTCGAAGCTCGAAGCTCGAAGCTTACAGCTGCCCCTCTACACCATCCCCACCTGCTTCAACTCACTCTTGAGATACGCATAATAAATCGGCCCCGCCACCACCCCCGGCAGGCCGAATGCGGCTTCGAACACCAGCATCGCCATGAGCAATTCCCAAGACTTGGCGCTGATCTGTCCGCCGACGATACGGGCATTGAGGAAATATTCGAGCTTGTGGATCACGATCAGGTAGCCCAGCGCCGCCATCGCCACCCAGATCGACAGCGACAAGGCGACGATGGTGATCAGCGTATTGGACATCAGGTTGCCGATGACCGGCAGCAGCCCCAGCAGGAACGTCATCACGATCAGGGTCTTGGTCAACGGCAGCTGGATGCCGAACAGCGGCAGCACCACCGCCAGGAAAATCCCAGTGAAGAAGGTGTTGAGCAGGGAGATCTTGATCTGCGCAAATACGATGTTGCGAAACGCCTTGACCAGCAGGTTCAGCCGATCGAACAGCGCGGCGGCCAGGGGCTTGCGTTTGGTCAGGTCGGGGATGCGCTGCAAGGCGACGATGGCGCCCAGCACCATGCCGATCAGCAGCGTGACAAACATATGGGCCGCGTCCTTGCCCACCAGCTGCAAGTCGCTCAGGTGCTTGCTCATCCAGTCACCGATCGCCACCCGGAACTCGGCCGCGCTGGCCGGCAGATACGCGTCGATGAAGGGCGGCAATTGCCCTCGGGCGCGGTCCACCACGCCCATGAACTTATCCAGGGAAGCGCCAGGGTTTTCCGCTTCATGCAACAGGAAGCTGAAGGCACCGGCGAAAATCAGGCTGAGTACACTGACCACCAGCGTCCCCAGCAGCGCCACCGCTACCCAACGGGCGCGCCGGCCTTCGATCAGCCGTTGCAACTGCGGCGTGAGCATGTTGACCAGTTCGAACACCAGCAACCCGGCCAACAGGCTCGGCAACAGGCGCAGCGGCAGCACCAGCAACAACCCACCAAAAATGATCACCCAACTGATCACCAACAACACATGACGCTGAGAAAACGTTGGCATACAGCCCCAGAACAAAACGAGCGTGAAAGGATCGGCAGTCTGCCAGCGTTCCGCTGGCAGCACTAGGCATTGTATCGGCCGACCTTGGTCAGGGTTCAGGTGTTTTTTTGCCTCATGAGCGCAGAAAAATCCAAGGCGTTATTTTTTCTTCAGGCATTCGCTCATGAAGGTCTTGCGAGCATCGCCCTTCAAGGCCTGGGTGGTGGCCGTGGCGTTGCAGGTCTTCATGCGTTCCTGCGGCGTGCTCGGTTCGGCGGCGACCGGAGTGGCCTTCAGGCAGTTGCTCATGAAAGCTTTGCGTTCGTCCCCCTTGAGCGCCTTGGCAGTCGCGTCGGCATTGCAGGTAGTCATCTTGGTCTGCTGGGCCGTGGCGGCGAAGCCCTGGGAGCACAGCAGCAAACCGATCATCAACAACGGCACGCGCAGCATTTTCATGGTGTTTCTCCTGGTTGCCGCCCGAGGAGGACGGCGATGAGCTGCAGTGTAGACAAAGCCCGTTACACCTTTCCAGATCGACTCTCGCGTCGCTGCTCGCGATGAAGTCGCCATTGCAGTCGACGGCTAAACGCCAGCTGACTTCAATCGCTCGGCATGCTCGACAAACAAGCGAATGGGTTCCGCCCCCTTGCCCACCAACCCCAGCGACTGATTGACGATGTCGAAATGGTCCAGCGGATAGTCATCACGGATGACCGTGCCCAAGTGCGAGCTATAGCGCCCGACCATCCCGTCGCACTGCCCCGCCTCGCGCACGAAGGTGCGGGCAAACAACCGGCAACTGCGGTTCGTCCCGTCGAGCAGGTTGCGCCCTTTATCGGTCTTGCCCGGCTGCAAGGTCCCGGACCAGGAGTAATAGCGCACGCCACCGACTTCTTCCGGCCCCTGCCCGCCCCAGGTCTGAGGCAACCCCTGTGGATAACGCTCGTTGAACAGCGCTACCCCGGCGGTTGTCAGCGAGGCATGGGAGGCTTGAATATCGACCGGCAGTCTTGGCCCGTGATACCCGCTGTCCAGCAAGCTCATCATGGCGTTGATCAACCGCAACAAAGCGCTGAGCAATCGTCCTTTGGCGCTGTCGGCCGGGTAATGGGTGTGCAGGTAGTCCGCCAGTTCGGAACCGTGGTTGGTGCCGGCCACCGAGGTGACTGACGCGACCAGGTCCGGGCGCCTGGCGGCGGCGTAGCGAGCAGTGAGAGCGCCCTGGCTGTGGCCGATCAGGTTGACCTTTTGCGCGCCGGTGTCCCGCAGGATTTCCTCGATCCGCGCCAGAAGTTGCTCGCCACGTACTTCCGAGGAATGCAGCGGCGAGACCTTCACCGCAACCACCACGGCTCCGCCTCGGCGCAGCGCTGCGACGATGCCATACCAGTACGGATACAACACCAGGCGAATGAAACCGAGCATGCCTGGGACCAGCACCAGCGGGTAGCGAGTGGCGCAGCGCTGCGACATGGCGACATCCTTGAGATCAAAAGTGGTCAGCATCGGTATCGATGATGACCAGTCTATGACACCCGAGTCACTTCAGCCCGCGCCGAATCCAGGACCAAGCCTGCTGCCTCTCAAAATGTCCGCGCCAACGCCAACAACCGTTGCTCGGCCTCGGCATAGGAACGGGCAAAGCTGTGCTCCGCCGACTCCTCTCCTTCGGCGGCCACCACCGTCACATCGCTGACGCCGATAAATCCCAGGACGGTACGCAGCCACGTGTCGGCGTGGTTCATGGCCTCCAGTTGGCCACCGGGGCCAAAGCCAAAATCGCCACGACTGGTCACGATCAAAGCCTTCTTGCCCAACACCAACGGTTCGTATTGCGAGACGCCGTTATCCAGGCTGTGATTGAACGTCAGGCCGATGCGGACGATCTGGTCGATCCACGCTTTTATCCCGCTGGGCACGCCGAAGTTATGCATGGGCGCGGAGATCACCAGCCGCTCGTGGGCCATCAGCTCCGCCACCAAGGTATCGCTCAAGGCCAAGTCGGCCCGCATGGTCAACGGTCGTGCCTGCGGCTCGGGGTGGAACGCTGCCGCGATGAAGGCTTCGTTGACTGGCGCAATGACCGTTCGGCCGACTTCGCGGCGGGTCGCTTGGGACTGTGGATTGACGCCCTGCCAGGCGCTTATGAAAGCTTCCGCCAGACGCCGGGAATGGGACCGCTCACCGCGAGGGCTGCCCTGCACTACAAGAATTCTGCTCATCTATACCGCCTCATTTTGCGACTACAATCGGAACTGCTTGTAGCTTTAAGCTTGAAGCTCACAACTGCTTTCATTCAAATGAGCGTTAGTGCACCTGGATGAGTTTTTCTCATTCATTGGAGATTATTGATGTTTGCCACTCTGCCCCTCAATGCCCTGCGCGCCTTTGAATCCGCCGCACGGCTGCTCAGTTTCAAGGCGGCGGCCCAGGAGCTTTCGGTCACACCGACGGCGGTTTCCCATCAGATCCGCGCGCTGGAAACCTGGCTGGGCTTGTCGTTGTTCGAACGACTGCCCCGCCAGGTGCGACTCACCGAAGGCGGGCAACGCTTGTTCCGTAGCCTCCACGGCGCCTTGCTGGAAGTCGCGCAAAGTGTGGATACCTTGCGCCCACAACGCAGCACCAGCCACCTGACGATTTCCACCACGGCCGCATTTGCCGCCCTATGGCTGGTGCCACGCCTGGGCCGGTTTTATGCGCGCCATCCGAACATCAACGTAAGGCTGGACACCCACTGCGAAGTCATCGACCTGCATCAGGACGCCAGCGTGGACATGGTGGTGCGCTACAGCCTGGACAATTATTCAAACTTGTATGGCCTGTGCCTGTTCGACGAGCGCTTCGGCGTGTATGGCTCGCCCGAGCAAGTAGCGCTGGCTGCCGCGCAGCCACCGACGCTGATCGGCGTGCGTTGGCACAACTCCAAGCTGTACGCCCACGGCTGGGATGCGTGGTGTGCCCAGGCAGGCGAAACCTGGCTGAGCCGCCAACCGTGCATGCGTGAATACGATGAAGAGCACTACGCCTTGCAAGCGGCCATTGCCGGACAAGGGCTGGTACTGGCGAGCAACATCCTGGCGTCCGAAAGCGTCGCCAGCGGCCTGTTGGTGGGCTATCGCCCGCAGGTCCAGGTCAACGGCGCAGGCTACAGCGCGCTCTGCGTCCCTGGCCGTGAACGCCATCCGCCGGTGCGGGCTTTTTTCCAGTGGGTGGAAGAAGAAGCGCGCATGACCGGGCATGCCCTGAAAAATTCGGTAAAACTTTTCCAGGATCGGGTCACTCAGAATTAGAGCGATCGCGCCTACAGAGCGTGACGCCTAACCGGATCAGCCTCCAGGAGAACGAGATGAGCGACATGCACTTATCCGACGTCACGACCCTGCGCGAACGCGCGCGGCAGAATGTCCAGAATGGCGCGGTTACCGAAGGCTACAACGCCGATCGCCAGGAAATCATCCGCCTGCTCAACGAAGCATTAGCTACCGAACTGGTGTGTGTGCTGCGCTACAAGCGCCACTACTTCATGGCCACCGGCCTCAAGGCCAGCGTGGCGGCCAGTGAGTTTCTCGAACACGCCAACCAGGAAAACGAACACGCCGACAAACTCGCCGAGCGCATCGTGCAATTGGGCGGCGAGCCTGAGTTCAACCCCGACCTGTTGACCCGACACTCCCATGCCCAATACGTGGCGGGCAACACCCTCAAGGAAATGGTGTTCGAGGACTTGGTCGCTGAACGGATCGCCGTCGACAGCTACCGGGAAATCATCCAGTACATCGGTGACAAGGACCCGACCACGCGGCGTATTTTCGAAGACATCCTGGCTCAGGAAGAAGAGCACGCCGATGATATGGCCGATATTCTGGCCGACCTGTAATCGCTAGCGGGTAGGCTTGACCGTCACCGGCGCCTTGCCCGCTTTCATCTGCTCCAGCAGCGGCGCGCACTGGTTCGGCTCGCCGCCGCTAGGCGCCACCAACGCCAGCAGCCCGGCCGCTGGCGCGGCGATTACACCCAAGGCCACCATTCCCGCCCCGCGCAGCATCAGCGGCACAGCCTTGACCCCGGCGGCGGGCTTGGCAAAGGTCCCCCGCACGTATAACGGCGAGCGCAGGGAAATCAACCGCCAGCCTTTGGACTCGGGGGTGATGGTCAGGTCCAACTGCTCGGTCGCCATGTTCGCCGTGCCGTCGATATAGATAATTGCGTTCTCAGTGTCGAATACGAACAGGCGCGTGGTCGCCAGGCCAGTCTTGATGTCGAAGTCAGCCGCTGCGCAGTTGATCTTCACTTCCTTGTCGCCAAAGACTTTCCCTACTACGTAATTGCCGACGTTGAGTCCGGCCAGCTCCATCAACTCCCGGCTAATAGCGCCATCATTGATGAGCATCTTCAGCGTGCCATTGGACGTCCCCAGCAGGGCCGCCACCGAGTTGCCGCGCCCGGAGAGATCAGCGTCGCCATTGAGCTCGCCGAAACTGGTTTTCATTGGCTCGAAGCCGGGGAATAGCTGCTTGAGCTTGAAGCCCCGCGCCGTCAATTTTGCCCGCCCTTCGAGCGGCTGGGTGTGGCCGTTGAGGCGGATCTGCGCATCGAGGCGGCCACCGGCTACGCCAAAGCGCAGGGGTTCGAGGCTCAGTTGACCATCGTTGAGCACCAAGTGGGTGTAGAGGTCGTTAAAGGGCAACTGCTCGCTGTGGACAATGCGCTTGCCCGTGAACTCCACGTCGGCGTCCATCACGCCCCAGCGTTCGGTGCGGAACTCCTCTACCGGCAACACCTTGTCGGACGGTTGCTTGCTGGCGCCGCCCCGGGCCTTTTGTTCAGTGTTGGAGTCAGCACCGATGAGCGGTGCCAGGTCGCTGAACAACAACTGGTTCGAAACCAGCGCGCCACTGAGTTTCGGCCGCGGCTGACCGGCGACATAGGCCAGGTCGCCATGGATATCGCTGTCGCCGATCTTGCCGTTGAACGCCTCATAGCGAAATTGCGCGCCGTCCGGCTCGTGGAGCTTGGCGATCAATCGACCGTCGGTGGCGTAGGGCGGCGAATCCGGCAGAGTGACGCCCGTCAGTGGATAAAGGTTGGCCAGGCTGTTGCCGGCCAGCTTCAGGCGCAGGTCAAGGGCGCCGAGGTTCTTCGGGTCAGTGAGGGTGCCGGCCAGTTCGATGCGGGTATCGGCGATCTTTGCCTGGGCCTGCAACGGGAATGGTTGCGACGCATCCTGCAAGGCCAGCAGTCCGCCGACCTTGCCGGAACCGCTAAGCGCCTGGCCGTGGTACTGCCCGTCAACCTTGAAGGCGAAGGCATAGTCCTGCGGCGCCGCGCCCTGCTCCCGGACTTTTTTCGCAGTTTTCTCACCCACGATGTCGCTGAACGGAATCGGCTTGCCCAGCGGGTCTATCAGCAGGTCGAGCCGGGTCTTGAGCGTCTGGTCATCAAGGACGACATGGCCCTTGTCGAAACCGATGGCACCAATGTCCACCACCCAATTGGACGGCTCGGCCTGTGGGTCCTTCGGATCGAATTGAAACGTCCAGTTGGCGCGCCCGTCGGCCAGGCGTTGCAGATTGGCGCTGGGTTCAGTCAGGTCGATGCGCGGAATCGCCACCCGTTGGGCCAGCAGGGCCAAAGGCGAAACGCGCAATTCAACGCGCTTGAGCGTGGCCATTTGCGCTGTCTTCGACCAGTCCGGATTGCCCAAGGTCAAGTCTTCGGCCACGACATGGGGCCAGGGCATCCACGCTCGCCACCCGCCTTCGGTTAGCTCGCGTCGCCACACCACCGCCAGGTTGCCATTGATCGCAAAGGGACGATGCAACTCCTCGGACACCTTGGCGTTGAGCGCCGGCTTGATGCGGTTCCAGTCGAACAATGCAAGGAACAACACCAGCACCGTCAGCAGAACGACGAGGCAGGCAAGGCCCCAAGCAAGGATTTTCGAGGTGCGCGTCATGCACAAGGCTCCTGATGACAAACCAGCGTCGGGACCGCGACGCTTGGGCAACACGAACCTGAACTGGCTCGCTGCATAAATGATTGGACTGGCGAAACGGCCGACAGGTTTACCACCATGAGCAGAGAACGGCACGAAAAAACACTCTGGATCCTGACCAGATCGTCAGCTACCTGTTACCGGCACCGCACTATTGCGGAGCGCAAGTGAGTACAAACTACCCACTCCAGAGCAAAACGCCTCCTCCGAAAGGCCCGTTCTAGAGCCTTTGCGCCGAACAATCAATTCTGTTGATTATTACCATTGCGTTTATGAACTTTTATATCGACTTATCGAGAGTAGCATTGCCCTCGTACCCACTTTTCAGCCCTCCCAAGGAGCAACGATCATGAAACGCCAATTACTGATGAGCCTGTCTCTTTCACTGCTGGCCTCTACGGCTTTCGCCCTGCCAGCCTCCGAACAAGCCACCCCCCAGGTCAAGGATAGCCAGTCTGTCTATAGCCAAACCGTAGCCGAAGGTGGTCGTGACCGCCTGGAAGAAAAAGGCCTGGTCGAAGGTGGATCCGACCGCACACCACAGGGCCAGACCCTGGCAGCCGACGGTTCCGACCGCACTCCACAAGGCCAGACCCTGGCAGCTGACGGTTCCGACCGCACGCCACAGGGCCAGACCCTGGCAGCTGACGGTTCCGACCGCACGCCACAAGGCCAGACCCTGGCAGCTGACGGTTCCGACCGCACGCCACAAGGCCAGACCCTGGCAGCTGACGGTTCCGACCGTACCCCACTGGGCGAAACCTTGGCCGCTGACGGTTCAGACCGCACACCACAAGGCCAGACCCTCGCCGAAGGCGGTGGTGATCGTGTGATCGAACGCAACAGCGCAGTGAGCTGAGCCCATGGTGGCCCGCAAAAAAGCCCGATTCCTTGAATCGGGCTTTTTAGTTTTCAAACCCCTCGCTTTCCCCCTTGGTCCCCTTCTCTAACGTTCGACGCCAGCAAAGCCTATTTGCTAGAGTGCGTCGCTCCCATGACTCGGAAGTCAGTCTTGCGATGCTGCCCCGCGCCGAACAGAAACAACAGACCCGAAATGCCCTGATGGACGCAGCCCGCCATTTGATGGAGTGCGGCAGGGGATTTGGCAGCCTGAGCCTGCGCGAAGTCGCCAAGGCGGCGGGCATCGTGCCCACCGGGTTCTATCGACACTTCGATGACATGGACCAATTGGGCCTGGCGCTCGTCAGCGAAGTCGGCCAGACCTTTCGCGCGACCATCCGGCTGGTGCGCCACAATGAATTCGTGATGGGCGGCATCATCGATGCGTCGGTGCGGATCTTTCTCGACGTGGTCCACGCCAACCGCTCACAGTTCCTGTTCCTGGCACGTGAGCAGTACGGTGGTTCACAGCCGGTACGCCAAGCCATCGCAAGACTGCGCGAGGACATCAGCTCGGACCTGACCGCCGACCTGGCGCTCATGCCGAAACTGCAGCACCTGGACCTGGCGGGGCTGAACGTGATGGCCGACCTCATCGTCAAAAGCGTCTTCGCCACGTTGCCGGACATCATCGACCCGCCCGCTGAAGCCCTGCCCGAACACCTCACCCCCCAAGCGAAGATTACCCAGCAATTGCGGTTCATCTTCATTGGTCTCAAGCACTGGCGTGGGTTAGGCAGTACTGAATAACTGTCAGCATGCTTCCTCTGGGGGAGCGAGCCTGCTCGCGATGGCGAAGTCTCAGCCCCCTGATTGCTCACCTCAATCTCAACCCACATTCATTGTGAAGACGAGTTCCCATAGTTGATGGTATTGACCACCCCCCTCGCTCCATCAAACATTCAAATAAAAAAATTGCAGCTTTCGGCAGCCGCTAGGCAATTTCTGTAGGAGCTGCCGGCCGCTGTGATCTTTCGGTGCTTTTCCCCGCCAAACCCTCGGACATTTCCTTCAATACGCCGGGCTGTTCATGAACTAGGCAGCGCTTTCGAGCGCCGCTAACCTCTATTCGTCATCGCAAAAAACGGTGACACGGACGTGCAAGTCCGGATTGGTACGCAATTGGTTATGGCTATTGACCGAGCATTTTTTTATGCTCGCGTCCGTTATGGCAATTGTGCGTGGGAGACCTTCGGGTTTGCCGGCGGTACCAGACCGGTCTTGCACACCTACGCACAGTTGCCACCTCTTCGAATGCAAGCGAAAGGATGTCGACCCAAACTCTGGTACATGGATATGGTCAAGCATTCACCGAATCCCCCGCAAAACGAGCACAAATCCCGCGTCGAAAAGCTCGAAGAAAAACGCCTCGAAGACGCCACCAACCGCGCCCTCGACTACTACCTGAAACCCCAGCCCGCCCCTTTGCCGGAACCCGACAAAGACCAGCTCTTCATCGTCTCCCCGCACATCGACACCGAAACCCTGCTCGCCAACGCCTCCGAAGACCTGCTGTCGATCAGCACCATCGCCGCCGACCTGGCCGACGACATCGACGAATCGCGCCGCTGCATCGCCCTGGCAATCAGCCGCATGGCCGATGGAGTTCAGTTGTTGGTCGAGCGGGCATTGGATCATCTGGAGACCAAGGAGATGGCGGCGCCTGGCGCCAAGGGATAACGCTTTGTTTTGATGCAAGCTGAGCCGACGCCCCAAGCGAAGATGACCCAGCAGCATGCCTGCTCGTGATGGCGTCGGGTCAGTCAGCATTGATGTTAATGATGCGCCGCTATCGCGAGCAGGCTCGCTGCCACAATATCTTTTTATACCAGCCGCAAAATGGTGCACACCATCCCGATACGCACCAACATGGCACGCAATCCAGCCCATCCTGAAACGCCATCCCCAGATTTTTCCTACGCCCTCTTCGATTGGCAAGCCCCTTGCTCTAAACACAGCATTGTTCATTGCTGGAAGCACTCCGATGCTGGTGATCCACCGCAGAATCGCCGCCCAATCGCGCTGGGACGCCGAGTTGCACCTGACCTTCGATGCCCGCAGTAAAAGCCGTCTGCGCTGTTTCAGTGCCGAGGGTGAAGATGTAGGTCTGTTTTTGGAGCGAGGTCAGCCGCCGCTTTACGACGGTGAATGCTTGCAAGCCGAAGATGAGCGCATCGTGCGCGTCTGCGCCCGCCCCGAACAGTTGCTGCACGTCACCTGTGCCAGTGCCTTCGAACTGACCCGCGCGGCTTACCACCTGGGTAATCGCCATGTGGCGCTGCAAGTGGGCGACGGCTGGCTGCGCCTGCTGGACGACTATGTGCTCAAGGCAATGCTTGAACAACTCGGCGCCAGCGTCGAGGCCATCGAAGCGCCGTTCCAGCCCGAACACGGCGCCTATGGTGGCGGTCATCATCATTCCCGGCACGGCGATGAAGACTTCAACTATGCGCCGCGCCTGCATCAGTTTGGCGTGCGCACATGAATCCGGCCTGGGCGCTGCTGCGTCTGGCCAGCCCACAACTGCCGATCGGCGGCTACAGCTATTCACAAGGGCTGGAAATGGCCGTCGACAATGGCCAGGTCAAGACGCCTGACGATGCTCGCCGCTGGATCAGCGATCAAATGCTGCTGAACCTGGCGCGCTTCGAAGCGCCCTTGCTGCTGGCCCATTGCACCGCAGCCGCGGCCAACGATTGGGAGGCGCTGCTACGACTGTGTGGAGAACACCGCGCCAGCCGGGAAACCCGCGAGCTCTATCAAGAGAGTCGGCAAATGGGCTACTCGTTGCAGCAATTACTCGTTGGCCTGCCGGAGTTCGATCGCGCAGCACGAGGCTTTCTTGAACAGCTCAGTCTTGAACAGCTCAGCCTCGAACAGCGCAGCGAACCGCACCTGGCACTGGGCTGGGCCCTGGCCGCCCGCGCGTGGCGCATCGAGCCGCAGGACGCCCTCGCCGCCTGGCTCTGGAGCTGGCTGGAAAACCAACTGGCGGTGCTGATGAAGACCTTGCCGCTGGGCCAGCAAGCCGCCCAGCGCCTGACCAGCGAACTGTTGCCGTTGCTGCAGCAGGCCCAGCAGATCGCCTCGACCATCGACCCCGAACATTACGGCAGCACCGCGTTTGGCCTGTCCCTGGCGTGCATGGCCCATGAACGCCAGTACAGCCGCCTGTTCCGTTCCTAGGAGACTCACATGAACACACAACCCCTTCGCGTTGGCATTGGCGGCCCAGTGGGCTCCGGTAAAACCGCCCTGACCCTGGCCCTCTGCCTGGCCTTGCGCGATCGCTACAACCTGGCGGTCGTCACCAACGACATCTATACCCGCGAGGACGCCGACTTCCTCGTGCGCAACGAAGCCCTGGCGCCGGAGCGGATCATCGGCGTGGAAACCGGCGGCTGCCCGCACACGGCGATCCGCGAAGACGCGTCGATCAATCTCGAAGCGGTGGACCAGTTGAACCGGCGCTTTTCCGGGCTGGACCTGATCCTGGTTGAATCCGGCGGCGACAACCTGTCGGCGACCTTCAGCCCGGAACTGTCGGACCTGACGATCTATGTAATCGACGTGTCGGCCGGCGACAAGCTGCCGCGCAAGGGCGGACCGGGCATCTGCAAATCCGACTTGCTGGTGATCAACAAGATCGACCTGGCGCCGCTGGTGGGCGCCTCGCTGGAATTGATGAACAGCGACACCCAGCGGATGCGCAACGGCAGGCCTTTCGTATTCAGCAACCAGAAAACCGGCCAGGGCCTGGAGGACATCATTGCCTTTATCGAGCGCCAGGGCCTGCTGACCGCCGCGTGAACATTTTCACTTTAAACAAGGAAGCTTTCTCCATGACATTCAAACGCACCCTCGCCGCCCTCGCTTTGCTGCTCAGCCCCGCGCTGGCATTCGCCCACCCAGGCCACGGCGATAACGGCCTGATCGCCGGGCTGGGCCATCCCATCGGCGGGCTCGATCATTTGCTGGCGATGCTGGCGGTGGGCTTGTGGGCCGCGCAACAACGAGGCGCGGCGCGCTGGGCGCTGCCGTGCACGTTCGTCGGCACAATGTTTCTCGGCGGCCTGCTGGGCTTCGAGGGCCTGGATCTGCCGGCGCTGGAAAGCGCGATCGCGGCGTCTGTATTGGCCCTGGGCCTGGCGGTGGCGCTGGCGGTGCGTCCCCCATTGAGCCTGGCAGTGGCAGCGACGGCATTGTTCGCGCTGTTCCACGGCGTGGCCCATGGACTGGAGCTACCTTACATGTCGAGTCCGTGGACTTATGCGATCGGTTTCGTCGCGGCAACGGCGGCACTGCATGGCGCGGGCTTCGCCCTGGTGCGGGTATTGCCACGGGCGGCCGCGCCCTTGGTGCGCTTGGCCGGAGCGGCGTCGGCGGCGGCTGGGGTTTGGTTGTTGGCAGGCTGATCAGCTAACACCTGCACGACCATTATCGTGGGCAGGCTTGCTCGCGATATGGGTCGTGCAGGCGCATCTCTACGAAGTCGACCACTCTGCTACCATGTCGCGCAATCGCTCCCCAGCCGTGACGACGTTCGCCAATGCCTGATGTTTCCCGCCCTGCTCACCCGCCCGAATTGACTGCCCTGTTCATCACGGTGCATAGGCATTTTCACGACGTGATCGTGCCCATGTGGCTAGGCCCGGGCTGGAATGCCGAGTTGGCATTGCCCTACGAATCCCTCGATTCCCAGCACACGCCGCTGCCGCCGCAACGTTACCGGGCCATGGCCTGTGCACGACAGTTGTATGTGTTCGCCAGCCTGATCGGAGAAGTACCGGATGCCCAAGAGCGGGCCGCTGCGTTGTTCCGCTCGCTGCAACGGCATTTCCACGATGCCGAACATGGCGGCTGGTTCTACAGCATCGATCCGCAGGGCGCGCCGCTGGATACCGGCAAGGATCTCTACACCCACGCCTTCATCCTCTTCGCCTGCGCTCACTACTGGAGCAAGGTTCGCGAGCCGCTGGTGGAGTCCACGCTGAATGCGGCGCTGGAGGTGCTCACGCGACGCTTCGCCACCGGCGACGGGCTTTACGAAGCCAAACTAGGTCGGGATTGGTCGACTTGCCAATCCGGCCCGTTGCAGAACCCGTTGATGCATTTGGCAGAAGCGTTTCTCGCGATCCTTTCGGTTCGCGACGATGCCAACGTGCGCCAAGCGTTGCGGAGCCTATGCGACGGCATGTTCAAATACTTCGTTGATCCGCAACGGCAGGTCATGATGGAGAAGCCACTCAAGGCTGTGGATAACTGGTTCGAACCAGGCCACCAGTTTGAGTGGTATTTCCTGTTGGCCTCATCGCCCTTGCTGCGCGGGGGAAAACTGCACACAGCCGTGGAACGCAGTTTCAGCCATACCGAGCAACAGGGCGTGGATCAGCAGTCTGGCGCAGTGTGCGCCATGCTGGCGTTGGAACCACAGGCGCTCGCGCGTGACGCCACCCAACGCATCTGGGCCCAGGCGGAATACCTGCGGGCGCTGACCTTGCGTCCAGGAAGCGAAGGGACTTTGCTGCGTCAATTACAGGCGTTTCAGCAACACTTCTTGAGCCCTGAAGGCTGGAACGAGTGCCTCGACGCCGGTGGCAACATCAGCCGCCGGGACATGCCGTCCACCACGCCGTATCACCTGCTGACCTGCTATCGCGGGCTGGCCGATTACCTGGCTTGACCCCCCTTTGTGGCGAGGGGATTTATCCCCGCTGGGCTGCGCAGCAGCCCTAAAGCTAACGCCACGGTGTGTCAGGCTAACCGAGTGTTATTCGAGGGCTGCTCTGCAGCCCAGCGGGGATAAATCCCCTCGCCACAATGTACCTTTCGGCCGATAAATCAGCAGATCGGTTTATAGAGCCTTCCCGCTAGGCCTTGTTGCGCTCGATGGCGAAACCGGCCCAGGTCTGGCTCACCGGCATCAGCTCAAGGCTGTTGATATTGATGTGCGCCGGGGTGTTGAGCACCCAGAAAATCGTATCCGCGATGTCCTGTGGCTGGATCGGCTCGGCACCGGCATAGGTCGCGTTGTAGCGTTCCTGATCGCCGCCAAAGCGCACCAGGGAAAACTCGCTTTCACACAAGCCCGGCTCGATGTTGCTCACCCGCACGCCCGTACCTTGCAGGTCGCAGCGCAGGTTCAGGGAGAACTGTTTGACGAACGCCTTGGTCGCACCGTACACGTGGCTGCCTGGGTACGGGTAGTTACCGGCAATCGAACCCAGGTTGACGATCCCGGCTCCGCGGCCATGGGCGATCAGGCGCGGCAGCAATAGGCGCGTGCTGTAGATCAGGCCTTTCACGTTGGTGTCGACCATGGTGTCCCAATCATCGAGGTCGCACTTGGGCGCTGGATCGACCCCAAGGGCCAGGCCGGCGTTGTTGATCAACCCGCGCAATTTGGCGAAGGACGGCGGCAGGTTGGCAATGGCGTCTTCCATGCCATTGCGATCGCGTACGTCCACCACCAGGCCGTGGACTTCGGTCTGCTTCGATAACTCGGCGCAGAGTGCATCGAGGCGTTCTTCACGACGGCCGGTCAGCACCAGTTTCCAACCCGCCTCGGCAAAACGACGGGCACAGGCTTCACCAAAACCGGACGTCGCGCCAGTGATAAACAGGGTGTCAGACATGGTGTTCTCCTTGCTTGGGCTCAAAGCCATTGAATGGAAATCGGCCCACAGCATGCCCGGCCTGGCATGCCAGGGGCAAGGCTTGAGCAGGGGCTTTTAGCCGCAAAGGTGCTCAAAAAACAACCAACCTCTGTCAGGCCTTGCCCGACAAGGGCTGCAGCGGGTTGCACGCACCTTATCCACAGGCAGGTCCACAATAACCGGGGGCAAGTACGAACACTGAAAGCCGCTGTGCATAAGGCTTTGCGGAAGATTTAGAAAATTTTTCCGCTTGACCGAGCAAGTCAGGTTGTGCAGCGCAGTTTCTCTGCTATAAGCAACGCTAAATACGGCGATGGCTCCAAGCCAGCAACGACGGCACTCAGCGCGGTCTTTCCAGAGTTTAGTCACAGACTTATCCACAGGCTTGCACACCGGCTATCGAAGCTCTTTCGCCGCGTAGAAAACTGTTGACAATAGCCACTCCTGCTTGAGCAAAAACACCTGATCAAAAAATGATCGCAGCGCTGTAAGCCACGGAATAAAAGGCTTGCAGCCAGATACTCCCACGTTACCCACAGCCGGCTCCACAGCAAACGGGGACAAGTCAAAACCGTGACAAAACAACTGTTTGCGGCAACTTTATGTCGCGGTTTCACAAGGGTTCAGGATTGTTTTCCACAATTGCTGGAGTCAACCAAAAGGTTGAATTCGGGGGATAAAAAAACCGGCGATCACTCGCCGGTTTTTCATTGCAACATCAACTCAATGCCCGCCCAGATACGCGTTGCGCACTTCCTCGTTGGCGAGCAGTTCCTTGCCGGTGCCGGTCAGGCGGATTTCACCGTTGACCATCACATAGGCTCGGTCCGACAGCTTGAGGGCGTGGTTAGCGTTTTGCTCCACAAGGAAGATGGTCATGCCCGTGGAGGCCAGTTCACGCAGGGTCGCGAAGATCTGTTTTACCACGATCGGCGCCAGCCCCAGGCTCGGCTCATCGAGCAGCAACAACTTGGGCCGACTCATCAATGCCCGGGCGATGGCGAGCATTTGCTGCTCGCCGCCGGACATGGTCATGGCCCGCTGGTTGCGCCGTTCCTTGAGACGCGGGAACAGCTCAAACATGCGCTGCATGTCTTCGTTGGCGTATTTGTCACCGATAGGGATGGTGCCCATCAGCAGGTTTTCTTCGACGGTCATGTCGGGAAATACCCGGCGGCCTTCAGGTGACTGCGCGATGCCGTTGGACGCAATGTAGTGCGACGACTTCTGGGTGATGTCCACGCCCTGGTAGATGATCTGCCCGCCTGCCGCACGCGGCTGGCCGAAGATTGACATCAGCAGCGTGGACTTGCCGGCGCCGTTGGAGCCGATCAGGCTCACCGTCTCGCCTTCGCCAATGTGCATGGACACTTTCTTCAGGGCCTGGATCGGCCCGTAGAACACGTCCAGCTCCTTGAGTTCGAGGATAGGTCCACTCATACCAATTCCTCTTCATCGGCACCCAGGTAAGCCGCGATCACCTTCGGATCGTTGCGAATTGCCTCGGGACCGCCCTCGGCGATCACGTTGCCGTGGTCCAGCACCACGATGTGGTCGGAAATGCTCATTACCATGCCCATGTCGTGTTCGATCAGCACCACGGTCAGATCGTGCTCGTCGCGCAGCAGCCGGATCATCGCGCTCAGCGCTTCGGTTTCCTGAGGGTTGAGGCCAGCGGCTGGTTCGTCGAGGCAGATGATCTGCGGACGGGTGCACATCGCCCGGGCGATTTCCAGGCGGCGTTGCTGACCGTAGGAAAGCTCCCCGGCCAGGCGATTGGCGCAGTCCACCAGGTCCACCACTTCCAGCCAATAGAACGCATGGTCCAAGGCATCGCTTTCGGCCTTGCGGTAGCCCTTGGTGTTGAGGATACCCGCCACCAGGCTGCGATTGACCCACATGTGCTGGGCCACCAGCAGGTTTTCCAGCACCGACATTTCCTTGAACAGGCGAATGTTCTGGAAGGTGCGCGCCAAACCGGCGCGGTTCACCAGGTGGGTGCCGCCAAACATCTTGTAGTACAGCCGGCTGGCGAAGGATTTCGGCGAGACGAAATCGGTCGGGCGAAACGCTTCGCCCAGCAGTTTGATAACGTCGGTCTGCTCGCCGCGCACGCTGAGTTCGATCTTGCCGCCCGACGCCTTGTAGAAACCGGTCAGGCAGTTGAACACCGTGGTCTTGCCCGCACCGTTGGGGCCGATCAGGGCAAAGATCGAGTTGCGTTTAACTTGCAGGCTGACGTCGCTGAGGGCCTTGATGCCACCGAACTGCATCATCAGGTTTTCAACTTTTAGTACGACTTCGCTCATGGCGCTACCCCCTTGCGCGGCGTCACACCGGTACGGCTGATACGAATCAGGCCACGCGGGCGCCAGATCATCATCAACACCATCAGCACACCAAACAGCAGGACTCGATATTCAGAGAAGCTGCGCAACAGCTCCGGTGCCACGGTAAGCACGAAGGCGGCAATCACCACGCCCACGGTCGAGCCCATGCCGCCCAGCACGACGATCGCCAGGATCAACGCCGACTCGAAGAAGGTGAACGATGACGGGTTGACGAAGCCTTGGTAGCTGGCGAAGAACACACCTGCGAGGCCAGCGGTCGACGCACCGATGGTGAACGCCGAAAGCTTGACCAGGACGTGGTTCAGGCCCATGGAACGGCAGGCGATTTCGTCTTCGCGCAGGGCTTCCCAGGCGCGACCGACCGGCATGCGGGTCAGGCGATGCTTGATGTAGAGCACCAGCAGCACCGTGATGAACAGCACGATGTAGATGAACAGGAATTTGATATTGGGGTTGTAGTCGATACCGAAGAACTCATGGAAAGGCACCCCGCCTTCCTTCGCCCTTCGACCAAACTCCAGGCCGAAAAAAGTTGGCGACGGCACCGGCATGCCATTCGGCCCACCCGTGAACGACAGCCAGTTGTTCAGCACCAGCCGGATGATCTCGCCAAAACCCAGGGTCACGATGGCCAGGTAGTCACCGTGCATTCGTAACACCGGGAATCCCAATATGCACCCCGCCATTGCCGCCGCAATGGCTGCCAGCGGCAATACGGTCCAGAACCCCAGCCCCAGGTATTGATAGCCCAGCGCCAGGCCATAGGCACCGATGGCATAGAACGCCACGTAACCCAGGTCGAGCAACCCGGCCAGGCCGACGACGATGTTCAGGCCCAGGCCCAGCAGCACGTAGATCAGGCCGAGGATGACCACCGTGAGCACGTACTTGTTGGCGAAAAACGGGAACACGATGGCAATCACGATCAGCGCGGGGATGATCCAGCGCAGGCGCGACTTGTAGTCTGGCGGCAACACGTGCACGCCGGAGCCGGTGCTTTCGAAACCCTGGAGAATCTTCAGTCCCTTGGGGGTTTGCAGGAACAGGCTCAAGGCAAAGCGCCCGACCATCACGATCGCCACCAGCCAGCCAACGCGGGCCGGTTGCAGGTTGAAACTGTAGCCGTCGAGCACCACGCCGACGATCGGCCCGAACACGATCAGCGAGATCAGGCCGGCCAGGATCGCGTCGATGACGCTCTTTTTGATATCAAGCGGTTTATTGGCAGCAGACATACTTATACCTTCGCCACGAGTGGGCGACCCAGCAGGCCTTGGGGACGGAAGATCAGAATCAGCACCAGCAGCGAGAAACTGAACACGTCTTTGTAGTCGGAGTTGATCAGACCGGCGAACAGCGACTCGGAGATTCCGAGGATGATCCCGCCGAGCATTGCTCCAGGCAGGGAGCCGATGCCGCCGAGTACCGCCGCGGTGAACGCCTTGATGCCGATGATGAAGCCGGCATAGAAGTCGAAGGTCCCGTAGTTCATGGTGATCAACACACCGGCCAGGGCCGCCATGGCTGCACCGATGATGAACACGTAGGAAATCACCCGGTCGGTGTTGATCCCGAGGATCGAGGCCATCTTGCGGTCTTGCTGGGTGGCGCGGCACATGCGGCCGAGCTTGGTGTACTTGATGATGTAGGTCAGCAGGGCCATCCCGGCGAATGCGGCGACCAGGATGAAGATCTTGGTGTAGGTAAGCTGCACGAAGCCAGTGCCGATGTCGACGCGCATGGCGCCTTCAAGCAGTGTTGGCACCCCCTGTTGGCGGGCACCCTGGCTAATCTGCGCGTAGTTCTGCAGGATCAGTGAGATACCGATGGCGCTGATCAGCGGTGCCAGGCGGGTGGAGTTGCGCAGGGGTTTGTAGGCGACGCGTTCGATGACCCAGCCGTATACCCCGGTGACCACGACCGTGAACACGAGGGTGCCGAGGATCATTAGCGGAAAGGATTCAATACCGAAGTAAGCCAGCAGAGCCAGACTGATTGCCGCGAGGTAAGCGGAAATCATGTAGACCTCGCCGTGGGCGAAGTTGATCATGCCGATGATGCCATAGACCATTGTGTAGCCGATGGCGATCAGACCATAGACCGACCCGAGGGTCAGGCCATTGATCAGTTGCTGCAGGAAAATACCATCCATAACGCAATCTCACGCAGTGAGACAGCACATCCCTGGGAACGCGACGACGGGTTGAAGCCCAGCGTCAAAAGGATGTGCGGCTCGTAGAAAAAACAGACGGGCCTTTGGCCAATGCCAATCAGGTCAGGGTGAACACAGTCTCCGTGGCGAGGGAGCTTGCTCCCGCTGGACTGCGCAGCAGTCCCCTCTTGGGGGCGCTACGCACCCCAGCGGGAGCAAGCTCCCTCGCCACAGGCCAGTCATCCCTTCAAATTACTTCTGTTTTTCCAGCTGGTGATACTTGCCATCCTTGTCCCACTGGTAGACCACGTAGTCGGAGACTTTCAAGTCGCCTTTGGTGTCCCATTCCTTCTTGCCCATCACCGTCTGGACCGAGTTGGCCTTGAGCCACTTGGCCGCGTCTTCGCCCTTGTTGGACTTGGCGCCATTGAAGCCGGCAGCCAAGGTCTGCACTGAAGCGTAGGCGTAGAGGGTGTAGCCTTCAGGCTCGGTGCCCTTGGCGCGGAATGCGTCTACCACGGCCTTGCTGTCTGGCAGCAGGCGCGGGTCGGCGCCGAAGGTCATGTACACGCCATCGACGTACTGCGGGCCGCCAGCGGTGGTGACCAGTTCGTCAGTCACGATGCCGTCGTCGGACATGAATTTCACGTCCTTCAGGCCCTGCTCACGCAGCTGGCGTACCAGCGGACCGGCTTCCGGATGCAGACCGCCGAAGTAGACCACGTCGGCACCGGCCGAACGGATCTTGGTGACCACGGCACTGAAGTCTTTTTCACCACGGGTCAGGCCTTCGTACAGCACAGGGGTCACGCCACGCTTGGCCAACTGCGCCTTGGTTGCATCCGCCAGGCCTTGGCCGTAGGTGTCCTTGTCATGCAGGACTACGACTTTCTTGCCCTTGAGCACATCGACGATGTAGTCGCCGGCAACGATACCTTGCTGGTCGTCACGACCACACATGCGGAACATCGCGCTCAGGCCGCGCTCGGTCACCTGGGGATTTGTGGAGCCAGGCGTGATCGCGATGATGCCGGCTTCGTCGTAGACCTCGGAGGCCGGGATGGTGGAAGAAGAGCAGAAGTGACCGACCACGCCGGCCACCTTGTCCTGGTCAGCAAGGCGGTTGGCGACGGCCACGGCCTGCTTCGGTTCGCATGCATCATCGCCAGCCACCAGTACGATTTTCTCGCCGTTCACGCCGCCCTTGGCATTGATCTCGTCTGCCGCCGCTTGCGCACCCTTCATGTACTGCTCGCCAAATGCCGCGTTGGCGCCTGTCATGGGACCCGCTACGCCGATCTTGATGTCGGCCTGGGCAAACGCAGAAACACCCAGCGCAGTTGCCACTGCGAGGGCCAGAAAGCCTTTCTTGTAAAACGTCTGGGACATGAGGTGGTGCTCCAAGGTTTTTTTTAGTTGGCACTGCGACTTCACTTCACTGAAAAGCTGAGAGCAAGGGGCGTGCCATCGGTTTTTTATTCTGAAAAAAGTCGCTGCTTTATTGTTATTTCGACTGTTTCGGGCCCTTTTTCACAGGGCGTGCAACCGTCTAAACCGCACGAGGTGCAACCTTTTCTAAAAGTAGGTGAAACCCTCCGTGAGCCATCATTGCAACCGCCACACTAAACGGCGTGCAACCACTGTGTAACAACCTGCGTCACCTAACTGCACACTGTCGGTGCGCGGCTGCTACAACCCGCACCATAACAGGCTAGCCGCTGGGCTGGAAAACGCCGCTGTTCGTAACACTTTCCGACGATCAGATGACGATCCGCAAGCACTGGCCCGCGTGATACAGGGAAAAGCCCGCTTCATACAGGCAGCTGCGCAGGCCAACGCCAGCCAAAGGTTGCATCGGCGCGAAGGGAATCGGCAACGCCTTGGCATCGCCGTGGCACAGATAATCGGCAAAGGCCTTGCCGACCACGGTGCCGGTGGTCACGCCGCGACCGTTATAGCCGGTGACCGCCACCAGGCCGGGCGCCGGCTCGAACAGGCGCATCAGATGGTCGGGCGTAAAGGCGATACAACCGGTCCAGGTGCATTCCCACTCCACCGACTTGAGGTACGGGAAATAGTGCTGCTGCACCCGGTCGGCCCAGGCCTTGAGAAACCAGGTCGGTTTGCGGTTGCCGTTGCCCAGGCTGCCCAGCAGCAAGCGGCCTTCCTTGTCCCGACGAATGCTGCTCAACACTTGGCGGGTATCCCACGAACCCTGCCCTCCCGGCAAAATGCGCCGGGCGGCCTCGTCGGCCAGCGGGACAGAAGCGACCTGATAGTAATAACCGGGGAAAAAATTGCGCCGCAACTCGGTCCAGTCGCCTTCGGTATAGGCATTGGAAGCAATCACGACTTGCTCGGCGAGCACCGAACCCTGGGCCGTCTGCACCAACCACCGCTGGCCCTGGCGTTCCAGGCGCGTGACGGGTGAATGATCGAAAAGCTGGCCACCCAGTTTTTTCGCGGCATCGGCCAGCCCGCTGGTATAAGCCATGGGGTTGAGCGTACCGGCGCGGCGGTCGAGCAATGCCGCAGCGATCTTGTCAGTGCCGGTGGCTTCGGCGCAGGCTTGGCCAGTCAGCAACTCTACCGGGGCGCCACGGCGCTTCCATTGTGCTTCGCGACTGCGCAAATCCGCCTCGCCCCGGGCGTTATGGGCCATGTGCAGTGTGCCTTCGCGACGCAGCTGGCAATCGATGTTGTATTTGTCGACGAGACTGAAAACCAAGGCCGGCGCGGCCCCAAGCATGCGATTAAGCTGGCTGCCCACGGCTTCGCCGAACCCGGCCTCGATGTCATCCGGCGGGATCCACATCCCGGCATTCACCAATCCCACGTTGCGCCCCGATCCACCGTGCCCGGCCCGATGAGCTTCCAGCACCGCCACGCGCCTGCCCTGCTCCAACAGGTGCACCGCCGCCGATAACCCGGTAAAGCCCGCGCCGATGACGCACACGTCCACCGTGACTTCACCCTTGAGCGAGGTGTTGTCGGGCCGTTGTGGCGTCAGTATTTCCCACAGACATTCTTCGCGTAACGGCATTGCCGGCTCCTGGTCAGGAGCAGCTACGAGCATCAAGCCGCGAGCCGCAAGCTAGGGACGCTCGCGGCTTGAAGCTTGTAGCTTGAAGCTGCTTAATCGAAAGTAATTCCCTGCGCCAGCGGCAACTCCAGCGAATAGTTCACGGTGTTGGTCTGGCGGCGCATGTAGGCACGCCACGCGTCGGAGCCGGATTCACGGCCGCCACCGGTTTCTTTCTCGCCGCCGAACGCTCCGCCGATCTCCGCGCCGCTCGGGCCGATATTGACGTTGGCGATCCCGCAATCGCTGCCCACGGCCGACATGAACTGCTCGGCTTCACGCACATCGGTGGTGAAAATGCACGACGACAGGCCTTGTGGCACCGAATTGTTCAGGTGCAGCGCTTCGGCGAAGTCCTTGTAGCCAACCACATAGAGGATCGGCGCGAAGGTTTCGTGACGCACCACGTCGCTTTGCTCCGGCATCTCGACGATGGCGGGCGAGACGTAATAGGCATTCGCAAACTGGTCTTCGAGCTGGCGCTTGCCGCCAAACACTCGCCCGCCTTCGCTCAACGCCTGCTCCAGCGCATCCTGCATGTTTTCGAAGCTCTGCTTGTCGATCAGCGGCCCGACCAGATTGCCCTCCAGCGGATGGCCGATGCGTACTTTCGAATAAGCAGCCTTGAGACGGGTGACGATCTCTTCCTTCACCGATTCATGGGCGATCAACCGGCGCAGCGTGGTGCAACGCTGGCCCGCAGTGCCGACAGCGCTGAAGAGGATGGCACGCACGGCCATATCCAGGTCGGCGCTCGGAGCCAGGATCATCGCGTTGTTGCCGCCCAGTTCCAGGATACTGCGGGCAAACCGCGCTGCGACTTTCGGCGCGACCTCGCGGCCCATGCGCGTGCTGCCGGTGGCACTGATCAGCGCCACGCGCGGATCGTCGACCAGCGCTTCGCCGGCATCACGCCCACCGATGATCACTTGGCTCAGGTACGGTGGCGCATCGGTGAAATTCTTCAACACACGCTCGAACAAGGCCTGGCACGCCAGGGCGGTCAGCGGGGTTTTCTCGGAAGGCTTCCAGATCACCGGGTTACCGCACACCAGCGCGAGGGTGGTGTTCCAGGCCCAGACCGCCACGGGAAAGTTGAACGCGCTGATCACTCCAACCACGCCCAGCGGGTGCCAGGTTTCGCGCATATGATGGCCAGGACGCTCGGACGCAATAGTCAAGCCGTACAACTGGCGGGACAGGCCGACAGCGAAGTCGCAGATGTCGATCATTTCCTGCACTTCGCCCAGGCCTTCCTGGGTAATCTTGCCGGCTTCCCACGACACCAACTCGCCGAGGTCGGCCTTGTACTCACGCAACAGGTCGCCAAACTGACGCACCAGCTCGCCGCGCCGTGGCGCCGGCACCTTGCGCCACAGGTCAAAGGCATGCTCCGCGCGGCTGACCTGTTGCTCGACTTCAGCGGCGCCTTCCCAGTTCACGGCGCCAATGCGACTGCCATCGATAGGCGAGTGCACGGGCTGTGTGCCGTTCTGGTACAAGGCCGGGTTGACGCCCAGACGATCAAGCAATGCAGCAACCATGGGTAAATTCCTCAAGCGAGAGACAAAAGTGGGCAGCCGGACGATCACGGCTGATCAGGCCTGTAGTTGTAGCTGGCCCGAGACTTGCCAACAAACGACCTTTAAGCGAGATATCATTCCGTTTATTCATGCTGGCCGTTACCGGATAAGCAGAGCAACAAGAAATAAGGGCTGATCATGCTCAATAAACGCTATTTGCCATCGATTACAGCACTACAGTGCTTCGAAGCGGTGACCCGTCACCTGAGCTTTACCCGCGCAGCCGAAGAGCTGAACCTGACCCAGAGCGCCGTCAGCAAACAGGTCGCACAGCTTGAAGAACTGTTACAGCACCTGCTGTTCCGGCGCGTGCGCCGACGCTTGCAACTGACACCGGCAGGAAACTTGTATTTGGGGGAGGTGCGAAAAATCCTCACCCAGGTTGAGATGTCGACCCATTACCTGCGCTCCTACGGCGGCGACACCGAAGTCCTGCGGGTCTCCACGCCTCCGACCTTCGGCGCCCGCTGGCTGGTTCCGCGGCTCAAGGGCTGGCGCCTGCGGCATCCGTCGATTCATCTGGACTTGTGCAGCGAGCACGAGGCCGACGACTTGCAGCAAGGGCGCAGCGACCTGGCGTTCTACTTCGGCCAGGGTTCCCGACCGGGAACCGAATCGTTGAAACTGTTCGGCGAAGAGTTGGTGCCGGTCTGCGCGCCAGGCAGCCTGCCGGACCAGCCCTTCACCGACCCGACGCAACTGGCCGACCTGGTGCTGCTGCAAAACGCCTCGCGCCCGCAAGCCTGGCACGACTGGTTCGACAGCCAGGGCTACCACACCGAACACAGCTACCACGGGCCGCGCTTCGAAACCTTCTACATGTGCATTCGTGCCGCCCAGGTCGGCTGCGGCGTGGCCCTGTTGCCAAAATTCCTGGTGGAAGAAGAGCTCGCCGACGGCAAACTGGTCATCCCCTGGCAACATGCGATGCCCAGCGCCAGCGCCTATTACCTGTCCTACCCGGAACATGCGGCGGAAGTGCCCAAAGTACGACTGTTCGTGGAGTGGATGCTGGAGCAGATCAATAGCCCTGATGCGCCGCCATAGCGAAAATTGCCCCCCGTGGCGAGGGAGCTTGCTCCCGCTGGGCTGCGCAGCGGCCCTAAAAATTCTGTCAGATGAAAAATTCTGCGTCTGCTTCGCAGCCGAGCGGGAGCAAGCTCCCTCACCACAAAGACCTGCAAACGCTAAAAAATACTGGCAATAACCATCACCGTTATGCGCCACTAGACCTTTCAACACGAACAGCCGTACGCCGCTGCCACCGCAGCATCTGTCTGGAGATTCCCGTTATGAGCGAGAGTGTATTTGCCGATCGCATCGTGCAGAACCTGCTCGACACCGACTTCTACAAACTGACGATGATGCAGGCCGTCCTGCACAACTACCCCAACGTCGAAGTTGAATGGGAGTTTCGTTGCCGCAACAGCGAGGACCTGCGTCCGTACCTGGCGGAGATCCGCTTCCAGATCGAGCGCCTGTCCGAGCTGAACCTGAGCGCCGACCAGCTGAGTTTCCTCGAGCGCATCAGCTTCCTGAAGCCGGATTTCCTCAGGTTCCTGGGGCTGTTTCGTTTCAACCTGCGGTACGTGCACACCGGCATCGAAAACGGTGAATTGTTCATCCGCCTGCGTGGGCCATGGTTGCACGTCATCCTGTTCGAAGTGCCGTTGCTCGCCATCGTCAGCGAAGTGCGCAATCGCTATCGCTATCGTGAGATCGTTCTGGAACAGGCGCGGGAGCAGCTTTATCGCAAGTTCGACTGGCTGGCCGCCAACGCCAGCGCCGACGAATTGTCCGAGCTGCAAGTCGCCGATTTCGGCACTCGGCGCAGGTTTTCCTACCGGGTCCAAGAAGAAGTGGTAAACGTGCTCAAGCACGATTTCCCGGGGCGCTTCGTCGGCACCAGCAACGTGCACCTGTCCCGGGAGCTGGACATGAAACCCTTGGGCACCATGGCCCACGAGTGGATCATGGCCCACCAGCAACTAGGCCCACGGCTGATCGATAGCCAGATCGCCGCGCTCGATTGCTGGGTTCGCGAGTACCGAGGCCTGCTGGGCATTGCGTTGACCGACTGCATCACCATGGACGCTTTCTTGAAGGACTTCGATCTGTTCTTCGCCAAGCTGTTCGACGGTTTGCGCCATGACTCAGGGGATCCTGTCATCTGGGCGGAAAAAGCCATCGCTCACTACCATAACCTCGGCATCGACCCGATGAGCAAGACGCTGGTGTTCTCCGACAGCCTGACATTACCCAAATGCCTGGATATTTTCCGTGCCTTGCGTGGTCGCATTAATGTGAGCTTCGGTATCGGCACCAACCTGACCTGTGACATTCCAGGCGTGGAGCCGATGAGCATCGTGCTTAAAATGATCAGCTGTGACGGGCAACCCGTGGCCAAGATTTCAGACGAGCCCGGCAAGACCCACTGCAAGGACCCGAATTTCGTCGCCTACATGCGACATGTTTTCCAAGTACCTGCCGCCCTTTCTGGCACATCAAGCAAGGAGTGAATTCATGCAAGCCGTACAGCGTGAGATTGCTGAACAGCTCAAGGTCCAGCCACCGTTCGCCGATGACGCCGCCCTCAAGGCCGAAATCGCTCGCCGGGTGGGCTTCATTCAGGACTGCCTCGTCAACTCAGGGCTCAAGAGCCTGGTGCTGGGTATCAGCGGCGGGGTCGACTCGTTGACCGCCGGCCTGCTGGCCCAACGTGCCGTGCGCGAGCTGCGGGAAAAAACCGGCAATGCGGCATACACGTTCATTGCCGTGCGCCTGCCGTATGAAACCCAGTTCGACGAGCACGAAGCCCAGGCCTGCGTCGACTTCATCGAGCCGGACGAGCGTCATACCGTCAACATCGGCCCCGCGGTCAAGGCCCTGGCAAAAGAAGTCCTGGCGTTCGAAGGCAAGGCGCCGGGTTCACGGGACTTCGTGCTGGGCAACACCAAGGCGCGGATGCGCATGGTGGCGCAATACACCATCGCCGGTGCGGAACAAGGCTTGGTGATCGGCACCGATCATGCGGCCGAGGCAGTCATGGGTTTCTTCACCAAGTTTGGTGATGGCGCCTGTGACCTGGCCCCGCTGAGCGGCCTGGTGAAAAACCAGGTCCGGGCCATCGCCCGTGATTTTGGCGCGCCGGAATCACTGGTGGAAAAGGTTCCGACCGCTGATCTGGAAGACTTGTCCCCGGGCAAGCCGGACGAAGCGGCCCATGGCGTGACCTATGGCGAGATTGACGCCTTCCTGCATGGGCAACCCATTCGCGAAGAGGCGGCCAAGATCATTTGCGACACCTATCGCAAGACCGAGCACAAGCGGGTGATGCCTTACGCCCCATGACCGGACGCGCGCTCCCATGGGGCCGTTTCGCCAGGTAAAAAAAGCGCCCTGCATGCATGGGGCGCTTTTTTTTGTGTCCGGAAAGTCGGTTACTTCAGGGTAACCGTGCCTTTCATCATCGAGATGTGGCCTGGGAACGAGCAGAAGAAACCATACTTCTCGCCGGCAGCCAGTTTCGACACATCGAAGGTCACCGAGTCGGTTTCCTTGGCGCCGATCAGCTTGGTGTGGGCGATGATGCGAGCGTCGCCGTCCTTGAGGTAGTTCTTGTCGATACCGGCGGCCAAGCCATCGGTGGCGATCGGCTGCATGTCGGCTTCTTTGCTCAGAACCCAGTTATGGCCCATGACGTTCTTCGGCAAGTTGCCCGAGTGAGTCAGCTCGACGGTGAAAGTCTTGCAGCTCTTGTCGATTTCGATGGCCTTGGTGCTGAAGGACATCTGGTCGGTCGAATCGATGGTGGTCTTGCACTCCGCTGCCATCAGTTGGCTGCTGGCCAGCGTCAACAGGGATACCGCAACAAGTTTGGCAAACATCGTGAATCTCCAAGGCATGGTTAACAAAATTCCGTCAAAGGGGAAGACTGCCTGAATTTCAGACAAGTTCCTATGACCTGAGTCAAAGATTGTATACAACTTAAGCCTATCAGCCTGATGGACATAATCAACCAGCCAGAAGTATGCCTGCCCCCTATGATCTGCCCCACCACCTTGCGGAGCGATCGTCATGAACCTCAATAGCCTGTTATGCAGCTTGCTCGCCGCCTATGCCTGCGGCGCCAGTGGCACCTATGAAAAACCTCGCCGCGAGGTTTAATTTCTTTGCGCAATAAAGGACCGTTATCATGGAAAACCGCTGGGGCTGCTGGATGTGAACGGTTTCTACAGCAAGATCACGGGTTTTCTCGATCATATCGTCGGCGAAGGCTTCGTCCGCGCGCCCCATCGTGACATGCTGCAAGTGAGCGAATCAGCGCACAATCTGCTCGACGCACTGGACGAATGGCAACCGTCGGTGCAACCCAAATGGGCCGAGCAAAAACCCAGCTAACGGCTCAGCCCCGATACAGGGCAGAATACGCGCCGCTCAACCTCACCTTCGACCCCAGAGGATCGCCCATGGCTAAACCCAATTATTCCTTCGCCAAACGTCAGAGAGACTTGGCCAAGGAGCAGAAGAAAGAGGAAAAGCTTCAGCGCAAGAAAGCTACAGCTGAAGAGGAAGCCGCAGCACTGAACCCGGATACCGAAGGCGAAGTGACGGCAGAAGACGATGTTGATGCACCGAAAGACCAGGCGCCTGACGCCTGAGACCCTCAGTTCTGTGTCCAGGGCCGGCCGCCTCGCTGCCGGCCCTCACAGCTCTAGCGCCTTGCTAATCGACAGGCGATAACCCACAGGCAGGTTCTCCGGCAATTGGCCCGGCTCGAACAGCCCGATCTCCTTGTGTTCATGACTGATCGTCGGCACGAAACCGCCTGGTTTTCAGGAATTGGATCACGGTTCCAACGGCATCACCGTCACTCGTACTTCGGGGTCGTGGGTACCGCCCCCCAGGATCACCCCGCGCAACGGCGACACATCGGAAAAATCCCGGCCCCAGGCCAGGGTAATGTGTTCCAGGGCCGGCTGCACATTGTTGGTCGGGTCGAAGTCCACCCAGCCTAATACCGGACAGAACACCGAAACCCAGGCGTGAGAAGCATCGGCGCCAATCAACCGCGCCTGGCCGGGTGGCGGCTGGGTCAGCAGGTAGCCGCTGACGTAACGCGCTGCCAGCCCACGGGAGCGCACGCAAGCCAGCATCAGGTGGGCGAAGTCCTGGCATACACCCCGGCGTCGCTCCAGCACTTCCACCAACGGCGTCGCCACCTGGGTGGCCTCCGCATCGAAGGTGAATTCTTCGAAAATCTTCTCCATCAGCGCGCGGACGCCCACCATCAAAGGTCGTCCCAGCGGAAAACAGCTCTCGGAAAACTCGACGAAACTGCGCTTGAGGTGGACATACGGTGACTCGAAACGGTAGCGGCAGGCGTCCAGCAATGGCGCCGGAAGTGGCCGACCGCTGTAGGTCAGCAGGTTGCGGGTCGACTCCCAGGCGGGGGACAGGCTGAAATCCAGGTCGGGCCGTGCCAGCACTTCAACGCTCAGGCGGGCATTGACCAGCAATTCGTCATGGGGTCGCTCGAAGGCCAGTCGGGTCAGCGGATTGCCGAACACATCCTGTTCATCGCGCCGGGTGGTCGGCTCCGGACTGATCAGCAACTGCTGTTCGGTGCAACGCTGCCAATCACAGGGTCGCGGCCACAGGTGCGCAAGTTGCTGGGCCAGGGACACCGGGCTGTCGTAGTGATAATGGGTATCGTGGAGAATCTGGTAACGGGCGTTCATCAGACGGACACCGTGCGCTGGCTGACGTCATCGACATGAGCAAAATGGCGCAACGCCAAGCGATCGGAAACCTGTCCGCTGACATCGGCCACTTCCTGCAACAGATCGGCCAGTCCATCAAGAGCGGCACGCAGGCTGGCCTCGCCGAACAGGGGATTCTCCAGGCAGCGCAGGTCAAAGCGTGACAGGCGCATCACCAGTTCCGGCAATGCGGTTTCCCGCGGGGCGCCGAAATCATCGTTCAGGCGTTTAAGGGTGCGTGCCACCAATTTCAATTGGAAGAGCACTGCATGGGGGTTCTGTTCGTCCAGCAACAACAGATCGAGCACTGGAATCAACTGCGCCACCGCTAAGTAACGCGAGCGGTACGTGATGCTGCTGTTGCCCAACTCCAGCAACCACTCCAACCCGGCCTGATCGAAAACCGCCTCGCCCCGCAAGAATGCCGCCAGGCTGCTGCTGAGAAAATGCAGGCGCTCCAGGCGTCGACCGATCATCAGAAAACGCCAGCCCTCGTCACGGGTCATGTCGTCCAGGGCGAAACCGGACAACGCGGCCAACGACATTACCAATCGATTGAGAAAATCCAGCAGCTCGCCAAAGTCCGGTTCGCTGGTCTCCAGCTCTGCGGCTTCGCGCTGCAATTCCACCAGCGCCTGCCAGTTCTCCCGGGAGAGTTTGCCGCGTACCTGTGAGGCAGCCCACTGCAAGCGCTGCAAGTTGGAGCGCAGGCTGAACGACCAGTCATCCCCCAGCAGAGCCGCCAGCAGGCGCTCGGGCAGCTCGCCCTCCTCCGGCAGCAGCATCAGGCTCTCGCCCAGCGACACCGCCGATAGCAGGGCCTGCGGATCGTCGCCATCGACATAGCGCGCCAGCATGATCCGCAGCAGGCGCGCGCTGTCGTCGCAACGTTCGCAGTAACGGCCAAACCAGAACAGGTTTTCCACCACTCGGGATGGCAGGTACGGATCGCGTCGCACCAGGTCGTGCACGCCGACGGTCCGCTGGGCCTTCCACTGTTCGCCACCGGATGCGTGTTCACCCAGAATCCAGGTGTCCTTGCTGGCACCACCGCGCTGCATCGACACCACTTCGGCGTCGGCCTCGGCGGCCACGCGGGTCAGGCCACCTGGCAGAACCCGATAATCATCTTTCCCGGACACGGCATACACGCGCATGCCGATGGCCCGGGGCTGGATCTGGCCGTCTTCGGCCTGCCAGACCGGCGCCTGGGACAGTTGCGCCAGTTCCTGGGCAACATAGGCGTACGGTCGCGCCTGCATGCGTGCCGCCAGTTGAGCGCGCTGGGCTTCGTCCAGGTCTCGGCCGAACACCGGCGCGAAGCTCTGGGACGGAAACGCTGGCTTGATCAGCAACTGAGGCAGCTTTTCCAAGGCCTGGGCCAGCACCGGCGGCTCACCACACCACCAGGTGGCGATGGACGGCAACATCAATTCCTCGCCGAACAGATACTGGTTGATCTTCGGCAGGAATCCCAAGAGGCCCGGCGACTCCAGCACACCACTGCCCAAGGCATTCGCCACCAACACCCGCCCTTGGCGCACCGCCTCCAAAAGACCTGGCACGCCCAAGGCCGAATCGGTGCGCAGCTCCAGGGGGTCGCAGAAATCATCGTCAAGCCGGCGCATGATGGCGTGGACCCGACGCAACCCACTGAGGGTCTTGAGGTAGACCGTGGCATCTCGCACGGTCAAGTCGCCTCCCTCCACCAGCGGATAGCCGAGCTGGCGCGCCAGGTAAAGGTGTTCGAAATAGCTTTCGTTGAACCGCCCCGGCGTCAGCAGCACCACCAGCGGCGCCTCGCCATCGCAGGGGGCCTGCCGCGCCAGGGTTTCCTGCAAGGTGCGGAAAAACCCGGACAGGTGCCGCACCTTGAGGTCGCGGTACAAATCGGGAAAGGCGCGGGAAACGATCATGCGATTTTCCAGCGCGTACCCGGCCCCCGAAGGCGCCTGGGTCCGGTCCGCCGTGACCCACCAGCGGCCGTCGGGCGTGCGCGCCAGGTCCACCGCATACAAGTGCAGGAAACTGCCGTCCGGCGGCGCGATGCCCTGGCAGGGCCAGAGAAAATTGTTGTGCCCGAATACCAACTCTGCCGGCAACAGCCCTTCGCTGATCAGTCGCTGCGGCCCATACAGGTCGGCCAGCACCGCATTGAGCAGGCGCGCTCGTTGGGCGATCCCGGCGGACAGATGTTTCCATTCCTGCGGGTCGATCACGTGGGGCAGCAGGTCCAGTTCCCATGGCCGGTCGGCGCCTTTCGGATCGGCGTAGACATTGTAGGTCACGCCGTTTTCCTGGATCTGCCGGGCCAGCAGGGCCTGGCGCTGGAGCAACTGGGCCGGCGTGCTGCGCTGCAACTGGTCGAACAGCCGCCGCCAGTGCGTACGCACCGCACCGCTGTCGTCCAGCAATTCGTGATAGGTGCCCGTTGTCAGCGGGTAACGGTCAAGCAGGTCAGGCATGGAAAGCTCGGCAGACAGCAATGAAAGGTGAGACTAGCGCAAGCGCATGACGCCCGGATAGGTGTGTTTGTGTTGGATCCGACCTGGGTTTTGGGGATGTAATCATCGTGGCGAGGGAGCTTGCTCCCGCTGGGCTGCGCAGCAGCCCCAAGATTTACGGTCGCTGCGCAACCGAGCGGGAGCAAGCTCCCTCGCCACGGTCTCGTTAATTCTTCAACGCAGCCTGAAAACGTCGCAGATCGAGCGTGAACGCAAACTCGTCATCCGTTACCAGGTTGGGTATCGGAAGTTTCCCAGGCGTGTGCCCGATCCGGAAGAAACGCGCCATCCGCCGGCTCTCCGCTTCGTTGGCGTTCACCGGCAGGCTGTCGTAGTTGCGCCCGCCAGGATGCGCCACGTGATATTGGCAGCCGCCCAGCGAGCGCTGCATCCAGGTGTCGAGTACATCGAAGACCAGCGGCGCATGGACCGCAATGGTTGGTTGCAGGCAATTGCTCGGTTGCCAGGCGCGGAAACGCACCCCGGCGACGAACTCGCCCACCCGACCGGTGGGTTGCAAGGGGACCGGCACGCCATTGCAAGTCAGCAGATACCGTTGCGGGGCCAGGCCGTTGAGCTTGATCTGCAAGCGTTCCAGGGACGAATCCACATAGCGCACCGTGCCGCCCACCGCACCCTCTTCCCCCAGTACGTGCCAAGGCTCCAGCGCCTGACGCAACTGCAGCTCGATGCCGTTGACCGCATAGTCGCCAACCTTTGGAAAACGGAACTCCAGATGCGCGGCGAACCACTCGGCTCGCAGCGGATAACCGGCGACATTGAGCTCAGCGATGACGTCAGCGAAATCCTGCTCGATGAAATGCGGGAGCAAGAAGCGGTCATGCAGCTCAGTGCCCCAGCGCGCCAGTTTGGCCGGCGCGTAGGGCTCGCGCCAGAACCGCGCGACCAGTGCCCGCAACAGCAATTGCTGGGTCAGGCTCATACGGGCGTGAGGCGGCATTTCAAAAGCGCGTAATTCCAACAGGCCGAGTCGCCCGGTGGCACCGTCCGGAGAATAGAGCTTGTCGATGCAGAATTCGGCGCGATGGGTATTACCCGTCACATCGATCAGCAGGTTGCGCAGCAACCGATCCACCAGCCAGGGCGCACACGCTTGGCCGGGCTCGGGCATTTGCGCGAAGGCGATTTCCAGTTCGTACAGCGCGTCATTGCGCGCTTCGTCCACGCGGGGCGCCTGGGATGTCGGACCGATGAACAAGCCGGAAAACAGGTAGGACAACGACGGGTGGTTGTGCCAATAGCTGATCAGGCTGCGCAGCAAGTCGGGACGCCGCAGGAAAGGTGAGTCGGCCGGCGTCGCGCCTCCGAGGACGAAATGGTTGCCGCCGCCGGTGCCTGTGTGCCGGCCATCGATCAGGAACTTTTCGGTGGTCAGTCGGTTCAGCCGCGCTTGCTCATACAGAAATTCGGTGCGCTCGACCAACTCATCCCAAGTTGCCGACGGCTGTACGTTGACCTCGATGACGCCTGGGTCCGGCGTGATGCGGAAATTGCCCAGGCGCGGATCGCTCGGCGGCTCGTAGCCCTCCAACAGGACCGGGCAATTGAGCTCCTCGGCCGTCGCCTCGATTGCGCTGACCAACTCCAGGTAATCCTCGACCCGCTCCAGCGGTGGCATGAACAGATACAGGCGTCCTTCCCTGGCCTCGGCACAGAAAGCAGTGCGGGTCAGCCAATCGGCCGATTCGTCGATCTTCGGCGCGCGCTCCTGCTCCAGCGCCGGCTCGCCGTGATCGGCCAGTTGCGCAGTGTCGGGCAACTCGGGCAAGTCCTGATTCGGGTCGGTGGGATGGATAAACGGGTATTCAGCCGCCGTCACCCACGGCTGGGACGCCAGTGGCAGGCGATAGCCCAGGGGAGAATCGCCCGGCACCAACCTGCAATGGTTGTCGCGCAGGTACCATCGGCCGCTCTGCCATTGATCGCCCTTGGCGGTGCGGGCCAGTGGCAGGACTTGGCCGATGACCTTGTCCAATCCTTGACCGAAGACCTTGCGCAACCGTGCCCGCTCCAAAGGTTCTTCCAGCCGAGGATCCTCGGCTGTCACGTTTGACGGCAATGAGCCTTCGCGCCAGAGGTAATAAAAATTATCTTCGTAGGCCGCAAACACGAATCGCGCGGGAATGTTCAAGCGTTCGGCGACGCTCGCCAGGAAACGTCCAGCGAGTTCGCCATCGGCGCCGTAGTCCTGCTGCTCGTCGGCAATCAACGCGCCGTTATGCCAGATCGGCACGCCGTCACGCCGCCAGTAGCAATTGAGCGACCAGCGTGGCAATTGCTCGCCGGGGTACCATTTGCCCTGGCCGAAATGCACCAACCCCTGGGGCGCGTAGTGCGCGCGCATGCGCTGGAACAACTCGGCGGAGAGACGGCGCTTGTCCGGCCCCAGCGCCGCGGTGTTCCACTCGGCGCCGTCCGGGTCGTCGATGGAGACGAAGGTCGGCTCACCGCCCATGGTCAGGCGCACGTCGCCCTCCAGCAGGTCGGCATCGATCTGCCGGCCCAGGGCCTGGATCTCAAGCCATTGCGCTTCGGTGTATGGCTTGGTCACCCGCGGCGCTTCCCAGATGCGCTCCACGGACATTTCGTGGCTGAACTCGGACTCGCAAGGCTCCACCAGACCGCTGATCGGTGCAGCCGAGGACGGATCGGGACTGCACGCCAACGGAATGTGTCCTTCGCCGGCAAACAACCCGGACGTGGCATCCAGGCCAATCCAGCCGGCACCTGGCAAATAGACTTCGCACCAGGCATGCAGGTCGGTGAAATCCACTTCCGTACCGGACGGGCCGTCGAGGCTTTTCACGTCGGCGGTCAGTTGGATCAGGTAACCGGAAACAAAACGCGCCGCCAGCCCCAGGTGACGCAACAGCTGCACCAGCAACCAGGCCGAGTCGCGGCAGGAGCCGGACGCATGCTCCAAGGTGTGCTCCGGCGTCTGTACGCCGGGCTCCATGCGGATCAGGTAACTGATGTCTTCGCTCAGGCGCTGGTTCAACGCCACCAGGAAATCCACCGCCGGCAGCGGGGTGCGGTCGATGGCGTCCAGATACGCCTGGAACCTGGGCGTCAGCGGCAGCTTTTCCAGATAAGGCGTCAGCTCATGCTTTTCGTCGGGGGCGTAGGTAAAAGGAATTTTTTCAGCGTAGGGCTCGAGGAAAAAATCGAACGGATTGAACACCGCCATCTCGGCGACCAGATCGACTTCGACCCGCAGCTCAGCGGTTTTTTCCGGAAACACCAGTCGCGCCAGATAGTTGCCCTGAGGATCCTGCTGCCAGTTGATGAAGTGCTGGTCGGGCGAGACCTTCAGCGCATACGAAAGAATCCGCGTGCGGCTATGGGGGGCCGGGCGCAGGCGGACGATCTGCGGGCCGAGCTCGACGGCGCGCTCGTAGCGGTAATGCGTGACATGATGCAAAGCGACATGGATCGACACGGCGTGCCTCCTGCGGAGCCTGGGCGTTATCGAAAGCGGCGCAAGACTTATGCCATGCAGGCAGGTCGGACACTTTCTACTTCTACTCAAGGCAGTAGAGCACTAAAACCGCGCGATGCCTGTATTGATCTGCACAGGCCGCACATAAATGCGGCGCCGGCGGCGCGAATCGAATCAGCGACGCGGGCGCGATGCCTTCTTCGGGGTCTCCTTCAGCGCTGTCTTTAGCGATTCGCGCTGCCGACGAATCTCGACGAGCTTGCTGCGCATCTCGCGATGGCGCTTGCTGTTGAGCAATAGCAAACCCAATAGCGGAAACAGCAAGGCCAACGCATAGATGACCTTATGCGGACGATCCTCGATGGTCGGTAATACGGCTAGCAGGCATAACACCAGCACCCCGACCAAACCCCATACCCATTGAGGCCTGCCGCGCACCACCATGAAATTGCAGTGCACCACGACCATGGTGATCGCCATGCCCCCCAGCATCGACCAGGTGACTTGCTCGTCGAGTGAGGCCCCGGCGAAGTAGGACGCCGAGACCAAGGGAATAGCACAGGCCAATGAGAATAGCGCCGCGAAAATGCCGCCCATGAATGTCGGGAAATAACGCGCCAGAAAACGCGGAAGGCTGAGACTGTCCATCTATTCCTCCAGCTCTTCATACAAGCCAACGGCGATGGTTTTGACATTTCCCGACAAGCTACTGCCGGTAAAGCCAATTGCCGCGCCCAGGGAGTCCTTGATCTGGGTGACCGTAGCGTGCTGCAGCTGGGTCGGAGTGAAGCGCTTGGGCAGTTCGCCGGCCAGTTGCTTGAGCTTGAGCATCTTCGGCGTCAACCGGGGATCGTTGATGCTCAGCAACTCTTTGGTCAACTTCGACCGTTCCTGGCGATTCAGCCCACGCAAGACTTCACGCAGACTTTTACCGGTAGTGGCCTTGGCCACCTTCACCAGTTTTATGGTGGTCAAGGTGGAAGCCCCTACGCCCAACAGAGAGGCCGCATCCAGACCGATCGAGGCATATTGGTACCACTCCTCACTGTCCAGCTTGTCGTTGAACTGCGGATTGACCACTTCTGCTGCCGTACGGATACCACCGGCAAAACACTGCACCGTACTGGCGGCCGCAGCGGTATAGCCCAGGGCCACGACCACGGTACTGGCCCCGGCGCTGAAGGGAACCGCAACCGACCCACTGAGCACGACAATCCAACCCAATACCGCGCCAGCGCAGGACAAGGTGGTATTGATCGCCTCTCCGACCAGGCGCGATTGCCGAGGATTGTCTTGCACCTGTTGGGCAAATTGCGCCGGAGCGATGTACTTCTGCGCCTCGTGCAAAATGATTCGCTTGGGCTTGATGCTGCAAATCGGCTTGAATTCGCGCAGGGTCACTACATTGAATTCAGCATCGATGTACACGACACCGGCGCCGACGATGCCGGGATCGGCGTCAATGGCCGCAAACAATCGTGGCAGGTTGATCTGGCTTTCGATGCGTTGGCGAGCCATTCGCTGGGAGATGCTGTTGTCCATGCCGATGCCCGGCAAAGGGGTACTCATATGGATCGTCCTTGAGAGTCGGAGGATAGACTTTAATTGCTTGTGCGGCCCCCGCGGGGTATCGGTATCGACACTGATACCTGTGGCGAGGGAGCTTGCTCCCGCTGGGCTGCGAAGCAGTCCCAAATGAGATGGCGCAATCTTCAGGCAGACCGCGCCAGCCGGTTTACGACGGCTTCGCCGCCGAGCGGGAGCAAGCTCCCTCGCCACATGGGCTGTGTCCAGTTTGATTGCACTTGATTGGCTGACATCGCCGGGCGCAACGATAACAAACGGCCAGCACCCTCGCTAGAAAGCAAAACGCCAGCACTTAAGGCTGGCGTTTTACGTTGTAGCTTTGGCGATCAGCGCGGCACGACTGGCTTGCGTGCGGGCTTGGGTCCTTTGCCCTTCGCCGCGTCCTTGCGCTCCTTGGCGGCCTGCTGGTTGCGGGCAAACGCGGCGGCCTTGGCTTGTTCGCGCTTGTCCCAAGGATTGCCGCCGTCGCTCGCGCGCGGTGGCAAACCGGTGTGCTGGGTCAGGATCTTGGTGGTTTCCTTGGCTACCTTGTGGCTGCCGGCTGGCGTCGAGTTCTTGCGACGAGCGCTCTGGTAGCTGTCGGTGGCCGGCTGGTGCAACGGGATCAACTGGTTCTTGCCCGGCCCGATCAGGTCGGCGCGGCCCATGCGGGTCAATGCCTCGCGCAGCATCGGCCAGCCTTTCGGGTCGTGGTAACGCAAGAAGGCCTTGTGCAGGCGGCGTTGCTCCTCGCTCTTGACGATAGTCACCGCATCACTCTTGTAGGTGACCTTGCGCAGCGGGTTCTTGCCCGAGTGGTACATGGCGGTGGCGGTGGCCATTGGAGACGGATAGAACGCCTGCACCTGGTCGGCCCGGAAGCCATTGCCCTTGAGCCACAGCGCCAGGTTCATCATGTCTTCGTCGGTGGTGCCCGGGTGAGCCGCGATGAAGTACGGAATCAGGTACTGCTCTTTCCCGGCTTCCTTGGAGTACTTCTCGAACATCCGCTTGAATTTGTCATAGCTGCCGATGCCCGGCTTCATCATCTGGTTGAGCGGACCTTCCTCGGTATGCTCCGGCGCGATTTTCAAGTAGCCGCCGACGTGGTGGGTCACCAGCTCCTTGACGTATTCCGGCGACTCGACCGCCAGGTCGTAACGCAAGCCGGAGGCGATCAGGATTTTCTTCACCCCAGGCAATGCCCGGGCGCTGCGGTACAGCTGGATCAGCGATGAGTGATCGGTGTTCAGGTTCGGGCAAATGCCAGGGAACACGCAGGACGGCTTGCGGCATGCGGATTCGATTTCCGGGCTCTTGCAGGCAATGCGGTACATGTTCGCGGTCGGTCCGCCGAGGTCAGAGATGACCCCGGTAAAGCCCGGGACCTTGTCGCGGATCTCTTCGATCTCGCGAATGATCGACTCTTCGGAACGGTTCTGGATGATTCGACCTTCATGCTCGGTGATCGAGCAGAAGGTGCAGCCGCCAAAGCAGCCGCGCATGATGTTCACCGAGAAACGGATCATGTCGTAGGCGGGGATTTTTTCCTTGCCGTACGCCGGATGCGGGACGCGCGCGTAAGGCATGCCAAACACATAGTCCATTTCTTCAGTGGTCATCGGAATGGGCGGCGGGTTGAACCAGACGTCGACGTCGCCGTGCTTCTGTACCAGGGCGCGGGCGTTGCCCGGGTTGGTTTCCAGGTGCAGGACTCGGTTGGCGTGGGCATAAAGCACCGCATCGCCACGGACCTTTTCCACCGACGGCAGGCGGATCACGGTCTTGTCGCGGGTCATCTTCGGGCTCGCCAGGATCTGCACGACCTTGGCTTCGCTCGGGTCTTCAACCGGCCCCTTTTCCTGCTCGATGGCGCAGGCTTGGGTATCTTGGGTGTTGACGTAGGGGTTGATGATCTTGTCGATCTTGCCCGGACGGTCGATGCGCGTGGAATCGACTTCGTACCAGCCTTGCGGCGTGTCACGACGGATGAACGCGGTGCCGCGCACATCGGTGATGTCTTCGATCTTGTGGCCGTAGGATAAGCGCTGGGCAACTTCGACAATCGCCCGCTCGGCGTTGCCGTAAAGCAGGATGTCGGCGCAGGCGTCGATCAGGATCGAGTTGCGTACCCGGTCCTGCCAGTAATCGTAGTGGGCGATGCGGCGCAGCGACGCTTCAATACCGCCGAGCACGATGGGCACGTGCTTGTAGGCTTCCTTGCAGCGCTGGCTATAGACCAGGCTCGCACGGTCCGGCCGCTTGCCCGCCAAGCCGCCCGGTGTGTAGGCGTCATCGGAGCGGATTTTCTTGTCGGCGGTGTAGCGGTTGATCATCGAGTCCATGTTGCCGGCCGCGACGCCGAAGAACAGATTGGGCTCGCCGAGCTTCATGAAGTCGTCTTTGGACTGCCAGTTCGGCTGGGCAATGATCCCGACGCGAAAGCCCTGGGCTTCCAGCAACCGGCCGATGATCGCCATGCCGAACGACGGGTGATCGACATAGGCATCACCGGTCACGATGATGATGTCGCACGAATCCCAGCCGAGCTGATCCATCTCCTCCCTGCTCATGGGCAGGAACGGCGCTGGGCCGAAACATTCGGCCCAGTACTTGGGATAGTCAAATAACGGCTTGGCTGCTTGCATGTCGATGACCGGTATAAAGGATGAAAAATCGCGGGCGCGAAATATAGCACAAAAAACAACCAATTCCGACGATAGTGGTCGGCTTCTGCCTCGACCTGCCCGAGCAAACCCCATTACTCCGTTTCCGGGTCGCGCAGGCACTACATAGTTACCGCTTGTCGAAACGACCGGCGGGATAGTTTGGATAGATCAACCACACATTTTGGTCTCTCAAATGAACAAAAGTAGCGCCCAACCACCGGAAACTCCCCCTTCAGTGCAACATCCGCACGAGGACTTCATCAAGACGCAGCTGCCCTCCTGGATCAAAAGCGCATCGCCGGCAGTGCTCACGGAGTTGCGTCAGTACCTGATGAGCAGCAATCAGGCCAGGCATGACATCAAAGAAATCCTGGACGACCTGAAAAGCCCCGAAGCCTTTGCCCGACCATTGGTACGCGCCGCCCTTCGAAAAAACTTTTTCGGAATATTCAAAGACGAGGATGCTCTTCTTGTGCGCGAGTGGAAAAACACTCACCTGCTGGGTCTGATCAGGACCCACGACAAGACTACCGAACAGACGTTGCTGGAAGCAGCCCTGCAAAACTTCGAAGCCTCGGAAGCACTGGACAAGGGAATGGAACAAGGCACCGGCCTCTATAACGTCAACGCGACTGGGAGGACCCTGACTTCTGCTTCCCCAACCAGGTTTGCCGCCGTCTGCCGTCAATTGGATGTTGGCGGTCAGTACCTCAAGCAAATCAAGCAGATACTTGAACCACCGACCAAACCAGGCGCCAAGCGCACCGCCGCACAGGTGCTCGGGACATTTCGTTGGCATGAACGCAATTGCTTCGGCGCCGCCTTGCTCATTGCCCACATTCGGGGTGAACTGGACCCCGCGATTTATCAGCAATTACGGAGCCTGGGGCGCGACGCTACCCACCCTGAACTGTTGTGCAGCCACCTGACCATCAAAAATGTGGTGATCCCCAATGTTCTGGTGATCCAACAAAAAAAAGCCGGTAAACAGATCATCCTTTACACCCCGCAGGACCCGATTTCGCCGTTTCGTAGCCATGAGTCCATGAATGACCTGCACCACAGCCTGGCCGAGCGCCTGATCACGCCACGCTACTCGGCTTTTTTCAATCGCCTCGTTCCCTTGCAGCACAGGGACGCATTATTGGCGGTCCTGCCGGCTCGAATCATTTTTATCTCCGACAGGCGCAGAGAGTTCGTGCGCGCCAGCCTGAACGAAGCCGTTGCTCTAGCCTCGATCCAGGGAAATATATTCAATGCCATGGCCGTGCAACGGATCACCCAGATCAAAAACGATGCTCGCGTCGTCGCCGTCCCCACTGCCGATGCCGATATCCTGAGCCGGGAAAAACGCCTGCAATACTATGCCGACCTGGGCAAGTCAGCACTGTTTCTTGCGGCGTCGTTCGTTCCCATTGTTGGAGAAGTGCTGCTGGTGGTCAGCGCGGTTCAGCTGACCGAAACCGTTTATGACGGTTTTGCCGCCTGGAGCCGGGGCGATAGCGATGAAGCCTTGAATGACCTGTTGGACATCGTGGATAGCGCTGCCTCGGCCGTGGCGACCGCGGGGATCATCAAGGGTGCCGGCTTTACCGCCAAATTAGTGAAAGTCCGAGTACGCAACAAGGGTTGGCGCCTCTGGCATTCGGACCTTACTGCCTATCGCCACGCCAAGACATTACCCGACGACCTTGCGGCGAATACCCAAGGCGTCTATCAACATGAAGAACGGCACTACCTGAAGCTCGATGACGGTGTTCACGCCATACAACGCGACCCACAAAACCAACAATGGCAACTGCTTCATCCAACCGACACGGATGCCTACACACCGCCTCTAATGAGCAATGGCGTTGGCGGGTGGCGTCACGTGCATGAGACTCCCCAGGATTGGAATGACTTCAAGCTGATCAAGCGATTGGGACCTGACGCCGCCAGCATCAAGCCAGCGGCGGTCGAACCTATTCTGTTGCTTGGCGGAGTCGACAATACGACCCTGCGCCAAATCCACCAGGACTTGGTACGCCCCCCGCCCCTGCTGCGCGACACGGTCAAGCGTTTCAACATTGAACAGGAAATCAACGACTTTTCCCTCGACCGCGCCGAAGGCACGAGCATCACCTTGTATAGCCCTTTTCTTCAGTTTCACGCGGTGTGCTCGCTGCCCAAGTGGCCAGAGAACAAAACACTGGCGATCATTGATGAACAGCACAGAGTCTTGCTCACCTACGGGGAAGGGCCCACTGAAATTCGGGTATCAGAGTCGCGCTTCAGGAAAGGAGAGTTGCTGTATGTCTTGGAGGAGCAAATGCCACAACTGGAGTTCAACGCACTCCTGCAGGCGCCCTATGTTGAAGGTTTCACCAAAGTCGAAAACCTGGCAATGACGCTGCGCAACCAGGCGCGCGAGAATAGAGCATTGCTGTTTACACGACTCACCGAACTGGCTGAAAAAACCGAGGACCCGATTCAACAAGACATTCAACGCGTCATGCCCGAATTATCGAGAAGCCACGTGGAGGAAATGGCCGCGGTCCTTAGCCCGGAACAACGACTGCGGGTATCGCGAGAAAAAAGCCTGACGGCCGAACAACGCTGGGAGGCCAGCCGCTACATAGCCAATATCCGCATCAACCGAGCCCGCGAAAACATCTATCTGGACTCGGTGAACAACGATAAAGGGTTATCGCCGATTCTGGACACCTTGGACCAGCTGCCTGGCTGGCCGACCTCACGGCGAATAGAAGTACGCGACCAGAGCATCGATGGCACGCTGCTCGACAGCAAAGGCAGCGAGTCCGCCAATACCCGTTACCTGCTGACCCGCCAGAATGGCTTGTACGCCCTCCATGATGCCACCGGCAAACGACTTCATGCCCCCACTGATCTGTTCAGCGCCCTTGAGCGAGTCCTTTCGGATTCCGAACGCAGCGCTGTTCTCAGTCAGTCAAATGCAACCACCCTCAAAGAGGCCATCCGTCAGGCCCACTTGAAGCTGATGGCCATACTTCCGTCCGCTGTACGAGTCCGGACCTCGGGTGCACTACCGTCCGCCATGACCGCACAGCCCCTGGATCCATTGTTCGCAACACTCAAACCGCCTTCCGAGTTGACGTTGCGCAGCGATGGACTATATCAGTCGAAACCTTTTCCTGATGGGTTCTATCGCTATTACGTCCAAGACAAAGGCCGGTACTTCCAGGTCAAGAGGGATAGCCTGGGGTTACAACTGATCGATGCCCGCAGTCCCTTCAGAGCTTACCGGCCTTACATTCGAAAAGACGCCACAGATGGCTGGAGACTCGACGAAACCAAAGGCAAGCTTCTTGGGGGAACACCCGCTCCATTGCCGATTTTCACGGACCCGGAATCCAGCGATGAGTTTGAGTCAGCCGAATCCTCCACGGATTACGAATCAGCGGATGACGACCTCCCGCCAGCGCCGTATACGGCAGAAGAACTGAGCCACATGCGCTCCGAGAAGTCATATCTACACAGCCAGAATTATCGGCGAATCTATGACCGTGCCAATAACGGCCGGTATCCAATCAGAGACACGGACGGGCTCCCCATGCGTATCAGACGCATACAAAGCCTAGGCACCTCGTCCACCTCTGGCAGGACATTCAACAAGGACTTAGTCCTGCCTTACATCAAATGGGAAGGCTATGAAAAAGTGGCACGTTTGTATGAAGACAAACTTGAAGTCGTTCCCTTCACCGCGGCGCACCAGAAGTTTCCGGAGGAGGAGGTCCTGATCGGACAGTTGGCCGTGGTGAACAAGCTGCCGCTCAAAAAAGGCGAAATAATCGGAGTCTATGGTGGAGAGCTGGTCCCTCTCCCCATCGCTGGCCGTCGCCGGGATCCTTATCTGCTCGATATCCAGCCGATAGAGCAGCCCAGCTCGAGTAGCGCAGCATCGCCCCCGCCAGTCAGAAGCGACGTGGTGCTTTCAGGAGACAACATGCTTTCTCGGATGAATACCGTTTTCGAATATGAAAATGGTATTCCCGTAAGGCAAGCGGCCGCTGGCTATAACGTCGAACCGGCGTCTTTTAATGTCTATACCCAAAAGGGTAGCCAACCACAGGAGAGCATGAGGCTGACGGCGTTCTTTGCCACCGAAGACATCCCGGCAAATACCGAATTGCGCTGGAACTATCAATACGAAGACGAGGGGATCAGGATAGTGCTTGGCTCCATGCCCCAAATCAATTCCTGAGCCGATTACTCGTCATCATCAAAATTGTAGCTACCCGGCGCCAGGTTTTCGAAGCGCGTGTATTTGCCGATAAACGCCAGGCGGATGAACCCGATCGGGCCGTTCCGCTGCTTGCCGATGATAATTTCGGCAATGCCCTTGTGCTCCGTTTCCGGGTGATACACCTCGTCGCGGTACACGAACATGATGACGTCGGCGTCCTGCTCGATCGCTCCGGATTCGCGCAAGTCAGAGTTCACCGGACGCTTGTTCGGGCGCTGTTCCAGGGAACGGTTCAACTGCGAAAGGGCAACGACTGGGCAGTTGAATTCCTTGGCCAGGGCCTTGAGGGAACGGGAGATCTCGGAAATTTCGTTGGTTCGGTTGTCGCCGCTGGAACCGGGGATCTGCATCAGTTGCAAGTAGTCGATCATGATCAGCCCGACCTCGCCGTGCTCACGCACCAGGCGGCGGGTCCGGGCGCGCATTTCCGACGGGCTGATACCGGCCGTATCGTCGATGAACAGCTTGCGGTCGTTGAGCAAGTTCACCGCCGAGGTGAGGCGCGGCCAATCGTCGTCTTCCAGCTGGCCGGAGCGGACCTTGGTCTGGTCGATACGCCCGAGGGACGAGAGCATACGCATGATCAGCGATTCGCCTGGCATCTCGAGGGAGTACACCAACACAGCCTTTTCACTGCGTAGCACGGCGTTTTCCACCAGGTTCATCGCAAAGGTGGTCTTACCCATGGATGGACGGCCGGCGACGATGATCAGGTCGGATGGCTGCAGGCCGCTGGTCTTCTCGTCGAGGTCGGTGTAGCCGGTGGACAGGCCGGTAATGGCGTTGTCGGTGTTGAACAAGGTGTCGATGCGGTCGATGGCCTTGGTCAACAGGTCGTTGACGCTGACCGGGCCACCGGTTTTCGGTCGGGCCTCGGCGATCTGGAAAATCTGCCGCTCGGCTTCGTCGAGAATCTCAGCCGCGGTGCGACCTTCCGGATTGAACGCACTGTCGGCAATCTCAGTGCTGATGCCGATCAACTGGCGCAAGGTCGCCCGCTCGCGCACGATCTGGGCGTAGGCCTTGATGTTAGCGACCGACGGCGTATTTTTCGCCAGTTCGCCGAGATAACCGAGGCCGCCAACTTGGGATGTCTGACCTTCCTTGTCCAATTGCTCGGCCAGGGTCACGACGTCGATCGGCATGTTCTGATCGGCCAACTTGGCGATCGCACGGAAAATCAGCCGGTGGTCATGCCGGTAGAAATCGCCATCGGAGACTTGATCGAGCACACGTTCCCAGGCGTTGTTGTCCAGCATCAGGCCACCGAGCACGGCCTGTTCGGCCTCGATGGAATGCGGAGGCACCTTCAGGGCAGCGGTTTGCAGATCGTATTGCTCGGGGGCGGTGATTTCGTTCATGGCCACGTCTGGTTATGAAAATCATGAATTGCAGAAAGACAAAGGGCACGACCTGTAGACAGGATCGTGCCCGATGTTACCGGCAAGCACCCGAGGGTGCCAGCCGACAGGTGTTGCTTAGGCTGCTACCACGACAACGCGTACGGTGGCTTCAACTTCGGCGTGCAGGTGCACGGCTACGTCGAATTCGCCTACGTTGCGGATGGTGCCGTTCGGCAGACGAACTTCGCTTTTCGCAACTTCAACGCCGGAGGCGGTCAGTGCGTCAGCGATGTCGTGAGTACCGATCGAACCGAACAGCTTGCCTTCGTCGCCAGCGGTGGCAGTGATGGTCACTTCCAGCTCGGCCAGTTGGGCAGCACGGCTTTCAGCCGATGCCTTACGGTCTGCGGCGGCTTTTTCCAGCTCAGCGCGACGCTCTTCGAACGCAGCCAGGTTGGCAGCGGTCGCAGCGGTGGCTTTGCCGAAAGGCAGCAGGTAGTTACGGCCGTAACCAGCCTTAACGTTTACTTTATCGCCCAGGTTGCCCAGGTTGGCGATTTTTTCCAGAAGGATCAGTTGCATGTGAAAATCCTCTAACTTTTAACCTTCACCGTTCGCGTTGTCGGCGTCTTTCGGCGCCATACGACCGCGAAAATCAATCAGGCTGTCGACGATGGCCAGGACCACCAGCAACGGATAGATCAGCTGCATGAACAGCAACAACGTGACGTACAACCCCACCAGCCAGAACCTGGCCAGTCGCTTTTGCGCCACCAGCCCGTGAATCAGGGCCAGCGCGGCAAACACCAGCGGTACACTGCACAACGGCGTGAGCATGGCCATCTGCGGACCGAAGTTCGGCCCCAGAAGCATGCCCGCCAGCAGTAACATCGCCAGTCCAAGCGGGAAGCGGATGGCGCGAAACTCGCGGCCAAAACCACCCGGGTTGTACAACAACGCCTGCCAGTAGCGCCCGATAACCAGGCTCAGCACACTGACGATCTGCAACAAGGCCGCAATCAGGCCGGTCAGGACGGGGGCGATCAGGGACGCGAAACGCGCCTGCTCCTCTACCGACATCTTCTGGTAGAGATCACCGAGCGCCTCGGGCAGGATTTTTATCAAAGCCTGCGACAGCATCTCGATCTGAGGTGCGAAAGCCACCCCAAGCACCACTGAAAACACCACGCCTATCGCTATGCTGACCAGCAGCACGCGGTTCCAGGATTCGCTGGCGCGCAATACCAACGCCAGCGCCGAAGACCCCAGCAGCACCATGAGTGCCCGCGGGTCAGCGGAATACATCCACCAGAGCAAAGCCGGCAGAAGCCCCAGAGCAAGAACGCCCAAGGCGTCCTTCAATCCGCGCCGCAGGAGTACAAGACTACCCGCGGCAGCACCCAACCAGTACAACAACGGCAATGCCGCACATCCAGCCACTACCAGAGTGGCCTGCACACGTCCCCGCATGATGAAGTCAGCTAAGGCGCGCATGCATTCAATCCCTTACTACTTGTCGACTGCCCGGTCTCAGCGGCCGTGGCTGTCGGTGTAGGCCAGCAGGGCCAGGAAGCGGGCGCGCTTGATAGCGGTGGCCAGCTGACGCTGATAACGAGCTTTGGTACCGGTGATGCGGCTTGGAACGATTTTGCCGGTCTCGGATACGTAGGCTTTCAGAGTGTTGAGATCTTTGTAATCGATCTCTTTCACGTCTTCAGCGGTGAAGCGGCAGAATTTACGACGACGGAAGAAACGTGCCATGTGATTGGCTCCTTAAAAGGTCCGTGGATTACTCGTCAGCGTTATCGCTGTTGTCGCTGTCGCTATCGCTGTCATCGCCATCGGCGCTGTCAGAGTGCTCAGGACGGTCGCGACGCTCACGGCGCTCACTGCGGTTTTCTTCAGCCTTGAGCATCTCGGATTGGCCAGTGACGGCTTCTTCGCGACGGATGACCAGGTTACGGATCACTGCATCGTTGTAGCGGAAGTTGTCTTCCAGCTCGGCCAGGGCCTTGCCAGTGCACTCAACGTTCAGCATCACGTAGTGAGCCTTGTGAACATTGTTGATTGCGTAGGCCAGTTGACGACGGCCCCAATCTTCCAGACGGTGGATTTTGCCGCCGTCTTCTTCGATCAGCTTGGTGTAACGCTCAACCATGCCGCCGACTTGCTCGCTTTGATCCGGGTGGACCAAAAAGATGATTTCGTAATGACGCATGAATGCTCCTTACGGGTTGTAGCCTGCCGCTCAAAAACGGTCAGACAAGGAGTGAATGACACTTATGGACTTGAGGACGCTAGACACATAAGTGCCTGCCATCACAGCAAGGGGCGCAATTGTAGAGAAGGGCTCAAGGCGGCGCAAGGCAAATGAACAGCCGCAAGCAGCGAGCGACAAGCGGCAAGCTCATACGCGATCAGCTTTGAACTTGCCGCTTGGAGCTTACAACTTTCGCGAAGCGGCTATTTTGACGCCACGCTGGCGCTGGGCCTCGAACAGGCAGACACCGGTCGCGACCGAAACGTTGAGGCTGCTGACGCTGCCGGCCATCGGCAGCTTCACCAGATAGTCGCAATGCTCGCGAGTCAGGCGACGCATGCCCTTGCCTTCGGCCCCCATGATCAAGATGGTCGGGCCCGTCAGGTCCTGGTCATAAATGCTGACTTCGGCCTCGCCCGCCGTGCCCACGACCCACAAGCCGCGCTGCTGGAGTTTCTCCAGGGTGCGCGCCAGGTTGGTCACCGCCACCAAAGGAATCACTTCCGCCGCGCCGCAAGCGACTTTACGCACCACCGGCGTCAATGTCGCCGACTTGTCCTTGGGCACGATCACCGCCAGCGCACCGGCGGCATCCGCCGAACGCAGGCAGGCACCAAGGTTGTGGGGGTCGGTCACACCGTCCAGCACCAGCAGCAGGGGCGCGCCTTCGGTTCGGTCGAGCAGCTCGTCGAGCATCGCTTCGCCCCAGACCTGGCTTGGGCTGACTTCAGCCACGACGCCCTGGTGCACGCCTTCGACCCAGGCGTCCATCTCACGACGCTCAGCCTGACCGACCGCCACGCGATTTTCGCCGGCCAATTCAATCAGGGTCTGCACTCGCGGATCGCTACGCCCCTCTGCCAACCAGATCTGCTTGACCCGCTTGGGGTGGTGACGCAGCAACGCCTCCACGGCATGCACGCCGTAGATTTTCTCCAATTGACTCATGACTTGGCCTTGGGTTTACGCGCCCCGCCACTCTTGGCTGGGGCCGAGCCTGCTTTCGGCGGGCCTTTACGATGTTTGCTCGGTTTGCTGGTCGCCTTGTCCGGGGCCGACCTTCCGGCCTTTCCCCCAGACGACGCTTTACCGCCGTTCTTGGCTTCGGTCAGCAACGCCTGCTTCATTTCACGACTTTTGCGCAGCTCAGCGTTTTTCGCCGCTGCATCGCTCGGGCGATAGGCTTCGGCGACCTTCTCCTTGGCCGGACCGCGACGTCCGGACTTGGACGATGCTGGCTCGGCGGCGGCCTTGGCCGCAGGCGCCGCGGTTTCGGCTCCGCGCTTCTTGCGGCCAATCGGCGCGCTGATGGTTTTTTCAGCCATTTCGAAGTCGATCTTGCGTTCGTCAAGGTCGACGCGCATCACGCGCACTTCAACCGTGTCGCCGAGACGGAAGCTACGGCCCGTGCGCTCGCCCGCCAGGCGGTGATGCACAGGATCGAAGTGGTAATAGTCGCCAGGCAGCGCAGTGACGTGCACCAAGCCTTCGACGTAGATATCGGTCAGTTCGACGAACAGGCCAAAACCGGTCACGGCGGTAATCACGCCTGGGAACGATTCACCCACGCGATCCTTCATGTACTCGCACTTGAGCCAGTTCACTACGTCGCGAGTCGCTTCGTCGGCACGCCGCTCGCTCATCGAGCACTGCTCGCCGAGCTGCTCCAGGGCTGCTTCGTCGTACGGATAGATACGAGCCTTGGGAATGGTCATCGCACCGGCACGCTTGACGTGCGGTGTGTCCATCTTCGAATGGATGACGCTGCGGATCGCCCGGTGCGTGAGCAGGTCGGGATAACGACGGATCGGCGACGTGAAGTGGGTATAGGCTTCGTAATTCAGGCCGAAGTGGCCTTGGTTATCGGCGCTGTACACCGCTTGGCTCAGGGAACGCAGCATGACGGTCTGGATCAGGTGGAAGTCCGGGCGATCCTTGATACTGGCCAGCAAGGCTTGGTAATCCTTCGGCGAAGGGCCGTCCTTGCCTTTATGCAGGGACAGACCCAGCTCACCGAGGAACGCTCGCAGTTTTTCCAGGCGCTCAGGCGGTGGACCGTCATGGACCCGGTACAGCGCGGGAATCTCGTGCTTTTTCAGAAATTCAGCGGTAGCCACGTTGGCCGCCAACATGCATTCCTCGATCAGCTTGTGCGCATCGTTGCGAACGGTCGGACGGATTTCGGCGATCTTGCGCTCGGAGCCGAAGATGATCCGGGTTTCCTGGGTTTCGAAATCGATCGCGCCCCGCACATGACGTGCTGCCTGCAACACCTTGTACAGCGAATAAAGCTGCTTGAGATGCGGCACCACATCGGTGTACTCGCCACGCAGCTTGCGCGACTCGGCCAGCTTCGGCGTTTCCAGCATCGCGCTGACCTTGTTGTAGGTCAGGCGGGCGTGGGAATGGATCACCGCTTCATAGAAGCAATAGTCGGTCATCTCGCCGGACTTGGAGATGGTCATCTCGCAAACCATGGCCAGGCGATCGACTTGCGGGTTCAGCGAGCACAGCCCATTGGACAGTTGCTCTGGCAGCATTGGCACCACGCGCTCGGGGAAATACACCGAGTTGCCGCGCACCTGGGCTTCGGCGTCCAGCGCCGAGCCGAGCTTCACGTAGCTGGAGACGTCGGCAATCGCCACGTACAACTTCCAGCCACCGGAGAACAGGCGCAACTTGCCTGGCCTGGCTTCGCAGTAGACGGCATCGTCGAAGTCCCGTGCGTCTTCACCATCGATCGTCACGAACGGCAAGTGGCGCAGGTCGATGCGCTTCTCCTTGTCTTTCTCCTCGACTTCCGGCTTGAGCTTGGCGGCCTCTTTCAGGACCGCCTCAGGCCAGACGTGGGGAATATCGTACGTGCGCAGGGCAACGTCGATCTCCATGCCCGGAGCCATGTAATTACCGACCACTTCCACGATATCGCCTTGAGGCTGGAAGCGCGGGGTCGGCCAGTGGGTAATTTTTACCTCGACGAACTGACCGATCTGAGCGTTGGCGTTGCGGCCCGGAGTAACCAGGACTTCCTGCTGGATTTTCGGGTTGTCCGGAATGACAAAACCGATACCGCCTTCTTCGAAATAGCGGCCGACGACTGTTTCGTGGGCACGGGACACCACTTCGACGATCACGCCTTCGCGGCGCCCACGACGGTCCAGGCCGGATACGCGGGCCAGCGCACGGTCACCATCGAACACCAGGCGCATCTGCGCCGGACTCATGAACAGATCGTCGCTGCCATCGTCCGGAATCAGGAAACCGAAGCCGTCACGGTGGCCGGCGATGCGACCCAGGATCAAATCGAGCTTGTCGACCGGGGCATAGGTGCCACGCCGGGTATAGATCAGTTGAGCATCGCGCTCCATGGCACGCAGGCGGCGGCGCAGGGCTTCGAGCTGATCCTCGGTGGTCAGGCCGAACTCTTCGACCAGCTGCTCGCGGCTAGCAGGAGAACCCCGATCGGCGAGGTGCGCCAGGATCAGTTCGCGGCTAGGAATAGGGTTTTCATATTTTTCCGCTTCACGAGCGGCCTCGGGATCGAGGGACTGCCAATCGGCCATTAGAGAGTTTTCACCTTGTCTATATGCGGGTTAGTTTGGCATAGGCGTAATGAAACGGGAAATTTCAAGCGTCAGATGCCTTTTCTAAAGTCTTTTGACCGACCTTTAAAGCCCTGGATCGCACCGCTGGTGAAATTTAACGGTTTTTTTGCTCGCAGGGGTTTACAGTTAAAAACACGCTCCGTATAGTGCGCGCCATCGACGACATACACATGTCGTCGATGCTGCCCAGATGGTGAAATTGGTAGACACGCCAGCTTCAGGTGCTGGTGACCGCAAGGTCGTGGAAGTTCGAGTCTTCTTCTGGGCACCAATTCAAGCTTCAAGGTTTTTTGCCTTGAGCCTCTCGAAAACCCGCGAAAGCGGGTTTTTGCGTTCCGCCCCACTGGCTTTCCGTTTTGGCAATTATTAAAACAAAAACAGGGGTTTACAGATCAAAACGCGCTCCGTATAGTGCGCCACATCAACAGCGGCAACGCTGAAGATGCTGCCCAGATGGTGAAATTGGTAGACACGCCAGCTTCAGGTGCTGGTGACCGCAAGGTCGTGGAAGTTCGAGTCTTCTTCTGGGCAC